>QNAG01000290.1 GCA_003641415.1 Candidatus Zixiibacteriota bacterium
CACTAAATCCAGGCAAAATATCGATAGTGCTAGAATAGGCATTATTTTCGCTGAAAAACTGTTCCTGGGCCATCTGGGCCGCCTTCAAGCCGATAATGGCATCTGATTGTTTGGCCCGGTTGACGTAGTTGGAATACGCAGGAATCGCCACCGCCGCCAAGATCGACAATATGGCGACTGTAATCATCAGCTCAACCAAAGTAAATCCACGAAAATCTACCTTAAAAACTTTATAACACCCTGTAAATTTTCTTTTAAAAACACTCATGATCACCCCCCTTGGCTATTTAACATCATTTTATCGCTAATCGCATTAATCATACTGTCAAGTTTTATGTTCTTCGGATTACCTGGATATAGATTTTTTGCTTTTGTAAAAGCCACCAATACATCTTTATTCCTGTCAGCATCGATACTATACAGTGCACGATTTATCCAAAGTTGAGCATATTCATTGTCCATGTCTATGGCTTTATCAACTTCACAAATCGCTTTGTCAAACTGTGATCTTTGATAATATAACCAAGATCGTAGCAGGGGAACATCAGGGTTATCCGGTTGTAATTCAGCCGCCAGTTGCAAAAAATAGTTTATCAAGAAAAAATCCGACAGTCCAACTTTTTCCAGACCATACACCACTGCCATATAGAAATTAAATTTGCCGGCAAAAGGGTGATGAAAATAGTTTGTTTTTATCGTTCCCCTCAGCTTCTGCGCAGAATTCAGAGAATATCTCTCTTCTAGTATCTTAATGACATCAACGCAGCCTGGCGGCATCTCTCCTTCTTTAACTATGCTGCGATTACAATACAGCTCCGCCAATTCGGGAACGCCCATCTCAAGGCTAAACTTTGCCATTTTTTCATAAACCGACAGTTTCGAACCATCAGCTATCAAGCCCTCCGTATCCAGATGTATATTCCTTTCGGCACAACTATTCAAAAGACTGAAAAGATCGCCGGCAAAACGATTCATATCAGTCTTCCATCTCGGGTCAGCATATCTATTTTTCAATGCCAACTTAAATCCCCGCAGAAAGATATCATAAGCCTTCTGGTACATTGACTCATCAATGTAGGTCTTTCCCAAATTGTGTAAAAATGATGTATAATTGTTAATTTTAGCATTTTTGGGAGAATTTTCCAGGAGGGTTTCCGCCCTTTCGATGGCGCGCTGATCACCCTCCGTCTTTGATATGGCCACAATAAGATTGGCCGAAGTAACCCAATAACACTCATACCCTTCTACTCCCAGAGCCAAAGCTTTCTCACATTCGACAACAACCTCTTCATATGCTTTTTGTTCAATCAAGGCACGCGCAAGATTGGAGTGGGATCTAGCCTTATTCGGAGACTTGAGCGCACAATCTCTATATAGAATAACCGCGTCCTGCCAGACCAGATTGCGATTGAAGGTTAAAAGGGACAATCCCGACAAAACGACTACAATGGACGCAACAACTATTATGCCAAAATTACGCCTATCCTCATCCCTCCCCGAATATAACCAAAAAATCAACCAGGCGACAAGCAGCGATACAGCAAGATAGAAACCTAACGACGGCAGATAGAGACGATGTTCAAATTTCAGTTCCAGGGGAATGAAACTGGATTCGAGCAGAAGATTGATAAAAAACCAGAAAACGGCAAAGGCTACCAGCGGATAACGTTTTCTCGCACGCCACGCGCAAATCACAACAATTGATAGAAACACCAAAGAGACAAAGGTCGAAACCGGCGCAAAGAGAGAGGTTGATAATACCGGATCATGTTCCAAATTGAGAAAACGCGGCAGGGGTAACAGAAGGACAAATATGTATGATGAGACCACCCTTAATTCTGTAAGCAGTCGTTCAGAAAGTGTAAAATGACGTCTGCCATACCCCTCCAGAAATCCCGGCAACTTGAAGTAAATAATTGGCAGCAGTACCAATATTGCTAGGATCAACACCACTCTGTACTTCTTGAAGAATCTTGATACTGAACCATCACAAACAAAAAGAAATTCAATCAGAGCTATCACCACCGGCAGGGTTGCGGTATTCTCCTTACACATAAAACCACAGATTGCAAAAAGTGCAGTCAAAAAGTACCAAGGCAAAATTTTTCCATTGTCAACCTTTTGCAGATGGGCCGACCGCCCTCGTAGATAACATCCCAGAGCAAGAAAATAGAAGAGAGCGGCCATCGATGTCATCCGCTGCACCAGGTAGGTTACGGCATTGGTCTGTACCGGGTTCAAGGCCCAAAGCCCGACCGTAGACAGAATTATAATTGAAGTTGTAAACCGCCCATCTCCTGAAAAAGAGCAATAATCGTCAGAAATGAAATAAAATAATGATTTAAGCAGGAAAAAAAGGGATAAAGTCGCAAGGATATGGATAATGATATTCGTTATGTGAAACGCGATAAGGGTGCCGGAACCCCATTGCAGATCGAGAGCGAAAGTCAATATCGGCAGGAAACGCTTCCAGCCAAAAGGTGTCTCGGCCAGATTGAGAAAGCTCTCCCAGGTAAAATCAAAGTTGAGCACCAGAGGCTGCTCAACAAAACTGTGCATATCATCAAGAACAAACGGAGCGTAAAGAGTATTCGCATAGGACGATAAAATCAGTATCAGGATTACCAACAACAACAGGTATTCTATCCTTCTCTCCAAAAACATCTTCACCTAAATACTCCCCACCTAACGTACATACTCCCAACTCAAAGAAGGGGCACCAGTTGACACCAGCACCCCTTCTTCTTCAACTCAGGACTTATGACCAGTTACGTGTATCAATCCATACCAAGACCTTCGGCGAGAGCGCCGGAATTACTCCACCCGGTAATCTTCCCCTCATCTGTTTCCGCAGAACATTCTATGGTCGCACCATATGCGGTAATCAGATCCGCGATGGTAGCGTTACCAGCGACCAACTCAAACGTATACACACCCCCGGTGGTAGCAGTAACAAGATCGATAGCTGAGGTTGAAGCCTCAGCGGTAAGTATGGTTATATTATCTGGAAATTCATTTTTCAGCGAGAAGTGCGCGGCGGCATTGGTCTCAACTGCATGGATTGTCGGCGTACAGGCACTGGCGAAACGCGATTTCTGGATGTAAATCTTATACATGGGAATCGCTACCGCAGCCAGGATACCGATGATTGCGACAACAATCATCAATTCAATCAGGGTAAAACCTTTTTTGCTCTTTCTGAGTTTCATCATGGTCTTGTTCCTCCTTCTTTCACATTAGTAAAATTGTTAAAAA
>QNAG01000291.1 GCA_003641415.1 Candidatus Zixiibacteriota bacterium
GGCAAAAACCCCGGCCCGGCTACGCCGGTCCATCTCTCAGCCTGGCGGCATAAACATGAAGGCTTTACACCTTATTCTTGCCGCCACCTGTCCGAACAATGAAGCCATCTCTACCCTCTGTGTCAGGATAGTTAAAGTCTCAAGGTTGAAGCAGATTACTTAGCAGCCCAAGGTGGACCAACCAAGTGTCCACCATTCAGGCTGTTGATTCGTTAGGCCGGTTATAGCCGTTTCTTACTGCCTGCTCCATGGCCGCAAGTTCTTTGTTGGTCAGGAAATCAAAGTGAGCCGATTTTTTCCTGGCGGAAAGGTTCCCATTGTTCTGAAGGCACAGCTGGATAAACAAATCAATCAGGCGGTCAGGCATATCGATGATATCTTGTATTGCCTTCCTGGTATTGTCATAGCTTGTAAGAAAGCTGAGCTCCTCTACAAGTTCTTCGTTGATGGTTTTGGTTATAAACTCAAATAAAGCCTCTGCCTGGGTGATTATATCTATATACTGATACCAGCGCGCAGCCTCATTTTTTACGGTCTGTCCTATTTCGTCCAATTGATAGTCGATGGGCTTTAGTAAGGGTTGCGAGAAAGCTTAAAATTGGTCTTTATCTGGTAGAATGATTATTTGTTTGGGAAAATGATTATAAATCGATATCTGGATGGTAAATTCATTACAAAGGTGGTCACGATAGTTGCCGCGTTACTGGTAGCAACGAGTTGTCATCTTGGGTGTTTTTTGCTAACTCTGTTGCTTCTGTATTGTTTTGTAACTTCAAGTTGATAGTGAACAGGATAGAATGACAACGATGATTCATCTCCACACCAGCAAAATATTTAATGATGATCTGTCTAAATCTGGCTTTGCTCTCCCTGTCGCCGAGAACAAAAATGTTGGCTGGCACTGGTACGCTCACCGAGTTACTTTGTTACGTAAAAAGTGCATCATCGTTATGGAGGAGGCCAGCCGGTATGCACTGATTTTTGTTGGTCTGAAGAAGAAGGATTTTGCTCATTTCGACAAGGTTCTGGCCAGTCGGATTGTTGCTGAAGCAAGTTGGTTATGCGATTTGCCGCATCCTCGCTCGAACGAGCAACTGATTGCGGCTGTTGAGCAGAAATGTTCATCCTTTGTCTGGTCACCAGGGTTGAATCGCAGCGTACAATCACATATTCGGCAAGTCGCTGACGAGGTGGGATGCTTTGCTGACAATCGCCTTGAACAGCTAACCAAATCAACGCAGGGAGAGTTCGCCTTGGGATTTGAGGTCAACAAGAGGTATCGCAAGCGTAAAGAAGATAAGGATTATTTTGTTCCCTATAAAATTTGGCGAACTTCGTTGTTGGCTTTACTGACTCCACAAGATGGATCGAACGTGATTAATTTGGCTGACTTTAGAAAAGGGCGGAGAGGCGTCTGATTTTTTTCAAAGTAGTAGCCGAAATATTTCATATTGAGCGAGGGGAATCGAACTCTGCTAACCTCCAACATCCCCATCAATGACGGAAGCCTCTGAACCTCTAATGGTGATCGGGTTATATATCGGCCAATAAATTCATTGCAATACGTTGTTATTCATCATAAAGTGTCTATAAATAAGAGATATATAGGATATATTATCGGCCAACATATCGGCCAGAAAGCTACTAGGTGACAAGAATGAGGATGTATACTAACATCTCCGAGATGGAACCTCTCCTTCCCTCGGTCACTGATTCCAGCCTGACCGATCTTACTATCGAGGTTATCCGTCACTCTGCAGCCCTGAGTACATCCCTGCACCCACTTACAAGGCGGGCAGTTGTCGAGCTGGTTCGCTCGATGAACAGCTACTACTCAAACCTGATTGAAGGACACAACACCCACCCTGTCGATATAGAGCGAGCACTTGAAAAAGATTATTCTCATGACCCTGTAATGCGAGCCATGCAAATAGAGAGTGCTGCACATATCGAGGTACAAAAACTGATTGAAGTTAGGCTGCAGGAAAATCCCGCTGAGGACATTTGTGGGCAGCCGTTTCTTTGCTGGATCCATCGTGAGTTTTACGCGCGGTTGCCCAATGAGTTTTGTCATGTCCAGACCCCAAATGGTACAATCAAACAGGTTATTCCCGGAGAGTTAAGGGAGGATGGTGTAACGGTTGGTCGACACATGGCACCAGCTTGTGAGGCCTTGCCGCACTTCCTCACACGCTTCCAGGCAGGCTATAGCCCATCGCGGATGAGCGCTATAAATAAAGTTGTTGCGGCGGCGGCATCGCACCATCGTCTGGCATGGACTCATCCGTTTCTGGATGGGAATGGCCGGGTCATCCGTCTTTTTACTCACGCTTACTTGATCAAGGCTCAGATTGACGGACATGGGTTATGGACGGTCTCGCGAGGTTTCTCACGAAACCGTAACGCTTATTTGGCTGCCTTGGCAGGAGCAGACGAACATAGGCGGGGAAGCATGGACGGTCGCGGAAACTTATCAAATCGTGGTTTGATCGATTTTTGTACCTTTTTCCTGCAAACGGCTCTGGATCAAATTGATTTCATGTCTGGACTGCTGGATATTGATGGCCTGCAAAAAAGGATTGCCGGATACGTGGAACGACAGGTCAGTTTGAGAGAGCTGACTCCTGAAGCATCCTATCTGCTGAGAGAAGCATTATTGCGAGGAGAGATCCCCCGTGGAGAGGCGGCACGCATAACCGGAAGGCCAGAGCGGACAGCTCGACGTATTTTAAAAAGTCTGCTGGATAAAAAGTTACTTTCTGCTGACACCGAGAAGGGACCTGTACGACTCTCCTTTTCTGCCAGTGTTGTGGGTTATTACTTTCCCAAGCTCTATCCCGAAGGGGTAGAAATTTCTGCTGGATAAAAAACAAACTGCCCCTTGTATCAAGATGGATGGCAGATAAAGACTATGCTGTTAGCTGCGTATACTGATCAGTCTCAAGAGAATTTCTGGAAGAAATGTTTTTCTTTTGAAATTTATCTTCTGTCATCGTATCATCTGCTCCCAAGAGAAATAATATGGTGATGTTCAAACAAACCAAGTGGTGACAGGTTTGGTGACAGATGCCCCACTATGTTTCCTTGTGTAACTCATAACTTGTTGTAATAATTGGAGTATATACTTATGATCGATAGTCAGGTACAGAATATTGAATAATCAAAATCACAGAGAGGGGATTTTATTTGTTGTTTCTGCACCATCTGGTGCGGGTAAAACTTCTCTTTGTCGAGAATTGATTGACAGTTTGA
>QNAG01000292.1 GCA_003641415.1 Candidatus Zixiibacteriota bacterium
CACTGAGACTCACTCGCTGGTAGGGGAACATTCCCCAAAAATATTGGCTTTCCATAAGTTAACTTCATCAATAACTTTTGGCGCTACCAATTTCACACCGCGCCGTTTTGAAAACTTGATAAAGTTCTTGCTACAGTTAGGTTTTTCTTTTCGCTCGCTTGAAGATATAACAGGTACACCTGCCAAAGATTCGCTATCAATAACCTTCGACGATGGTTATATACATTTGATAGAATCTCTACCACCTTTAATGGAACGCTTTAATTTGAAACCAACAGTATTTATCCCGACTGATTTCATTGGCCGTAAAAACTCGTGGGACTATAGCTCATTCTTGAGGAGCGATCAACATCTGGATGTTGCTCAAATCCGCGAACTCTCCTCCATTGGAGTTAAATTTGGCAGCCACGGCGCTCGACATACGGACCTGACACACTGTTCAGCAAATAAACTTCGAACCGAGATGTTGGGGTCGAAAACAACTCTTGAAGATATTCTCGGGCAAGCTGTTAACAGTATCAGTTATCCTTTTGGTCGTTTTAATAGGAATGTTATACAGGCTGCAGCGGAGGCTGGTTACAACTATGGATTTAGCATGAACTTTCCCGGTGCAAGTGATGATGACCTTTGCCGGGGAAGATTTGCTGTCTATGCATACGATACTCACCTGTCTATACAATATAAATCGCAGGGAGGAGCTTTTTACCAAGTGGAGAGAATGAAAGCTGCTATTACAAACCATCTCTCCTATGGGACAGTGTTGCTAAATACGTTGTTTAGGCGCTCCTGAATTTGTTTTCTGATTAGGTTCACTGAACTAACTCTTGCAAACAATTAGTTAATGTGCTACTTTTTCTCGACAATTGTGATGAGCTCAAGAGGAAACTGAGATGTCGAATAGTCAAAACAATGGCAAGTACGATTTTAAAACAATAGAATCCAAGTGGCAAAAACACTGGCAAGAAACCGGTCTTTTCCGTGCTCCCGACGTTCCTGATAGGGATAAAAAATGGTACCAGCTTGAAATGTTCGCTTACCCATCAGGCGATATTCATATAGGTCATTTTCGCAACTACATCATCGGCGATGCTGTGGCTCGCCAGAAAATGATGTTAGGGTATCAAGTTCTTCATCCGTTTGGTTGGGATGCTTTTGGTCTTCCAGCCGAAAGAGCCGCCATTCAGCGCTCGATACATCCTATGGAATGGACCAGGAGCAATATTGCTGTATCTCGCTCTACTTTGCAAGGCGTGGGAATTTCCTTTGATTGGGAACGGGAAGTTACTTCCTCTGAACCAGATTACTATAAGTGGACACAGTGGATGTTTATCCAATTGTTCAAGAAGGGGTTAGCTTATCGTAAAAGAGGTTTTGTAAATTGGTGTCCCGAGGATAAGACCGTTCTGGCAAACGAACAGGTGATCGATGGCAAGTGCGAACGTTGTCATGCTGAAGTTATAAAAAAAGATCAGATTCAGTGGTATTTCAGGATTACCGATTACGCCGACCGTCTTATAGATGATCTGGATTTGCTGCCTGAATGGCCGGATAATGTTAAGGCTATGCAGCGTGAGTGGATTGGTCGTTCTCATGGAGCCGAGATAGATTTTACTATTGAAGATACGGGGGAGAAGCTACCGATTTTTACAACTCGTCCGGATACGATTTTTGGTGTTACATTCATGGCTATTTCACCTGAGGCGGAAATCCTGGATCGTTTATATCTCGAAGGGGAATACGTTTCCAAAGTAGCTGATTACAAAAAAAAGGCGTTAGCGCGATCTGATATTGAACGTGCGGCAGTTGGCGAGGAAAAGGACGGTGTTTTCACTGGTAAGTACGCGATTAATCCATTCAATGGTGAGCGGATTCAATTGTGGGTAGCCGACTATGTATTGGGGGGATATGGTACAGGCGCAGTTATGGCAGTACCTGCTCACGATATTCGTGATTTTGCATTTGCAAAAAAATACAACATTCCAATTAAGGTAGTTATTAATCCTGATATGAATACAAACTTGGATGTTGAACAAATGAAAGATGCCTTTGTTGATTATGGTCCAATGGTCAACTCAGGTCAATTTAATGGGTTGGCGGGTAATGAAGCTATTGAAAAGGTTTCGCAATATGCAGAACAACAAGGACTTGGACGACAAAAGGTAAACTATAAATTGAAAGATTGGTCGATTTCCCGTCAACGTTATTGGGGTTGTCCGATTCCGATTATTCACTGTGATAAATGCGGTGAGCAACCTGTCTCTGAAAACGAACTGCCGGTGATGTTGCCTGATGTTGAGGACTTTCGGCCAAAAGGACGTTCTCCGCTTGCAGATGTTCCTGATTATATGAATACTACTTGTCCTAAATGCGGTAAAAAAGCTGTCCGAGATCCAGATACTATGGATACCTTTGTATGCTCATCCTGGTATTATCTTCGCTATTTGGATCCCCACAATGAATTAGAACCTTTTAATGTCGAAAAAGCCAATAGTTGGCTACCTGTCGATTTATACATTGGTGGAATATCTCACGCCACCGCACATCTGATATATTTCAGATTCTTCCATAAATTTCTGAACGACATGGGGTTGGTTGATTGTGTCGAGCCTGCTAAACGCCTTGTTAATCATGGTATGGTGTTGGATTCCAAAGGTGAAGTGATGTCTAAATCGAAGGGAAACTCAGTATCGCCTATTACTACAATGAGTGAGCATGGTGTAGATGTCTCCCGGCTGGCGATGTTCTTCGCAGCTCCTACAGAAAAAGAAGTAATGTGGAGTGATGATTTTATTGTAGGTGTTAAAAAATTTGTAACAAACAAGCTTTTTAAGCTGATTGATAACTATCGTGGTACGAACCCTGACCTTCAGAAAATATTCATAATAAATGATCTAAGCATCTACGAGAGACAAATATATGTGAAGCTCAACCAGACGATCAGGCGGGTTTCTGCAGATTTTCCGAGACTCCAGTTCAACACCAGTATTTCTGCTATGATGGAACTTGTGAGAGATTATCAACCTGATAGGCTTACGAATGATAATTTAAATGATTTCATAATCCTGAAAACGATTCAATTAGTGGCACCCTTAGCTCCACATATAGCTGAAGAAATGTGGTCAACTGCTGGATTTAATGAATCTGTGTTTTTGTCAAGTTGGCCGGTTGTTGATCCTGATGCGTTAGTGGGAGAGATGATAAATATAGCTGTTCAGATAAATGGGAAACTTCGCGAC
>QNAG01000293.1 GCA_003641415.1 Candidatus Zixiibacteriota bacterium
ATAGTTGTCCTATTAGTAGGATCAATGTCAATGGTAGACATTGTCAATGCTCAGACCGGTTGGGTCTGGAATTGGTATATTTTTAGGGTTCCGTTTGGACCGATTGCATTTATTACATATGTCATTGCTGCTACTGCAGAAGCTAACCGCACCCCGTTTGATATACCCGAAGCCGAGCAGGAACTGGTGGCTGGATATAACGTAGAGTACTCCGGGATGAAATTCGCCATGTTCTTTCTGGCCGAATTCATCAATCTATTTACATTTTCAGCAATCGCTACAACCTTGTTTCTCGGTGGATGGAACGGTTTTGCATTCCTTCCTTCATGGATATGGTTCCTTATTAAAACCTTGAGTGTAGTCTTGCTGCTGATGCTGTTCCGTTGGACATACCCAAGGCTTCGTGTCGATCAATTGATGGAATTCGCGTGGAAGTTCCTTATACCTCTTACTTTCGCCAATTTGATTGTGGCCAGTATTTTTAAATATCTTGGGTGGTACTGGTAATATGAGGTTGCTAAACGACATAAAAGCCTTGATTCAGGGACTCGGGATAGCGGGCAAGCATCTTGGTCGACATGCTATCACAATCCAGTATCCCGAGGAGAAGTGGGAGATGCCGGAGCGGTCACGCGGGATTGCGGTTCTGCTTTCAGACAAGGAAACTGGCGAGTTAAACTGCACCGCTTGTCAATTGTGTGAGAAAGCATGTCCATCAGCAGCAATCAAAATAAATGCTCCCCGGAATCCTGAAACGAAAAAGAAAGAACTAAAATCCTTTGATGTTGATTTTGGGCTGTGCTGTTTCTGCGGTTTGTGCGAGGAATCATGTAATTTTGCAGCAATTAAGACGATTCCCAAGTATGAGTTCTCTACCGACGACAAGAGCGATCTGACCTGGGATATGAAGAAACTCCAAGAAATGGGTCGCAACATAGACTACACTCCCAAACCTAAAAAGAAACCGGCTGCTAAATCCACTGGGGGGAGTACCACCGAGGAATCAAAAGTGGCATCAACCGAAGATAAATCAACCAAGCAGGAACCTATTGCCGATAAACCAGCCGAGCAAAAGATGCCCAATGACAAAACACAGGCCAGTCCTGATAAACCAGCCGAAGGAAATGAGGAGGACAAGACATCATGACTGATGGGTCACAGGTCGGAGTTATATTCTGGTTTCTTTCCTTCGTGATTCTGATATCAGGATTCATGGTGGTCAGTCTCAAGAATATATTCTATTGCGCTCTCTTTTTGGTTCTGTGCCTGTTCAGCGTGGCTGGAATTTTCATTTTACTCGAGGCAGAATTTCTTGCCGCAGCGCAAGTATTGATATATGTCGGTGCGGTGGCAATCCTTATGATTTTTGCCATAATGCTAACTACAGATATGGCATCGAAGGAGATCACTCAAACGAATGAAAATGTGACGGTAGGGGTGTTTGTTAGTGTCATTTTTGCCATTTCTACTATTCTCCTTATTGACAAAACCTCCGTCTGGCGTTATCAGGACCATGATTTCTCCGAGGGGGTCACTGTTACCTTGGGCAAGCTTTTGATGACAAAGTTTATGCTTCCCTTTGAATTGGTTTCAGTGCTGTTGCTGGCAGCTATGATAGGGGCTATTGTGCTGGCGCGAAAGGAGCGATCCTGATGTTCCACTATCTGGCATTGGCGGCAATTCTATTTTCGATTGGTCTGTTTGGTGTACTTACCAGACGCAATACGATTGGCATATTGATGTCGCTGGAATTGATGTTCAATGGAGCTACTATCAATTTTGTTACTTTTAATAAGTATGTGGTAACCGATGCTTTGTTGGGGCAGATGTTCGCTATTTTCGTTATTGTGGTCGCAGCTGCAGAAGCGGCAATTGGTCTGGCTATTGTACTGCTGATATACCGTAACTGGCGTTGCATTAAAACAGACAACTACGGCGTAATGAAGTGGTAGGGCAAACCAATGACTGAATACTCATTCTTAATATTTCTACTACCAGCTCTTTCCTTCGTTATGATCGTCTTTTTCCTGCGCTGGAAAGAGAAGTTAGCCGCTGGTTGGTCAATAGCAACAATTCTGACATCCTGGGTTATGTCGATTATTGTTCTCATTGAAACTTTGAATCGGCATGGTCAACCATACGAGATTTTCTACCAATTCATCAATTTCCCTGGTATCAACCTCGAAATAGGGATTTTAGTTGATGCTCTGGCAGCAATCATGCTGGTAGTTGTAACAACAGTGGGAGCTAGTGTACAGATTTATTCAGTTGGATATATGCACGGAGATCCGCGTTTTAGCCGGTTCTTCGCCTATCTGTCTTTGTTCCTGTTTTCAATGTTGGGACTGGTACTGGCCAATAACTTCTTTATGATCTTCATTTTCTGGGAGTTGGTAGGACTTACAAGTTACCTGTTGATTGGATTCTGGTTTGAGAAGAAGTCAGCTTCTGACGCATGCAAAAAAGCATTTATCACCACCCGCACTGGCGATCTTGGATTTTTGATCGGATTATTCCTGATAGCATTCTACTGCGGTACTTTCAACTACAGCGATGTTTTCGATAAGCTCTCATCAGGCGTAATGCCGATGGGGGTTCTCACTCTAACTGCCATACTTGTCTTCGCTGGTGCAGTCGGTAAATCAGCTCAATTCCCACTTCATGTATGGCTACCGGATGCGATGGAGGGCCCCACACCGGTTTCTGCCCTGATCCATGCTGCAACAATGGTAGCCGCTGGTGTTTATTTGGTAGCGCGGGCAATGCCGATGTTCATCGGAACCGGTGATGGTGCCATGGTAGTAGCGATTATCGGGCTGATAACGTCCTTGCTGGCTGCCACTATAGCCTTGACACAGAATGATATCAAACGTGTGCTGGCCTATTCCACAGTAAGTCAACTTGGATACATGATTATGGCTCTCGGTCTGTACGGTTATGATACCTTTCATGGCTATCATTCTGTAGGTTATTTTGCTGGAACATTCCACCTAATGAACCATGCATTCTTCAAAGGGTTGTTGTTCCTGGCCGCCGGTTCGGTCATTCACGGCATAGGTACTAATGATATACGAGAGATGGGCGGTTTGTATCCCAAGATGAAAACAACCGCCATCACGTTCATGGTAGCATCGCTGTCTATTTCGGGAATTTTCCCGTTTTCCGGATTCTGGTCCAAGGATGAGATCGTTGC
>QNAG01000294.1 GCA_003641415.1 Candidatus Zixiibacteriota bacterium
CTACAATTTATTTATGTTTCCATCTCTTTAAAAGTCTAAATGAACGTCTGAAACGTCGCCAGGAACTGCTTTGACGAAAGGGTAAGGTTCTGATTCCTCCGATTCTCCCCAAATGTTTTTCATCTTGCCAATGAGAATATAACTTCCATCAGGCAAGTCTTTCAGGTCATATTCAGCCCGGTAAAACATATCATCAGCAGGGTCATCGGGATTAGCGACTTTAGTTATTTCCGCTTCAATCGGCGAGTCAGGTAGCCCCAGCAAGACGATCTTGACCGGGTTGGTTTCGTCGCCTTGGTTGTCCCAGTTGAAGTAGACGAAGGGGGCAGCTTGAACCGGCAGCGTAAAGATCAGACCGACAAACAGAGCAAGAATTACAAGTAAAATCTTCATTTGGTCACTACCTCCTTGTCAATAAATTCTGTTTCCCGCCACTTGTCATTATCAAGAGCCTTGATGGTTTCCCTGTGGGCCATCACTGGCTTGCCGAATTTCGCTTTAAGGGCTGTGTAGACTTCTTCAAAAGTTTCATCCGGCCCGACCTCTACGGGAATGACCAGCTGCTTTTTGTCAAGTGATTTGCGGGCCTTCGGATATGCCTCAGCCACGGTTTTTTGCCTGGTAATCTCTTTTTCATCTTTGTCAAGCTCAGTTATTGTCATGTGAGCTTGCGGCATTTCCAGCGTTTCTTGCGAGCTGTCAATTATTATGTAGCAACTTGTTTCTCTCCATCTCTCAGTCATTTATTAATCCTCCTTAAAGGCCGTATTTCGCTGCTGCTTTGGCGTATCGTTTAGCCACCCAAGCATCCAAGTCATCGTCGATAATTGCTTGGGCTTCAGCATCTATCCACATTTTGAAGAGGGGAAGTTGGCTGGTCAATGAAGGGGATGTTAAGCTATAACCGGCTAAACAAAGAGCATGACTATCAACTCCCAAATTATATCCTAACGACCCAGCAGTAAAAGTTGATGAGACTACAAAAACCCCATCCATATAACCTCTTATTGTTTTACTACTTGCGTCATACGTAAAAACAACATGATGCGGGTCAGTGTCAATTAAAGTTCCCAGCACAAGAGCTTTGGTTTCTCCTCCTTTAAGATAAACCTGTGATAACAGTTTTGGTGTCTCAGAATCAATTTTGACCTGATATATTGATTCTTTCCTCATAATATACTGGCTTCTTGCTCCAGATAAATCTTTGCCCGCAAGTACAAACTCAACAGTCAACGCTGTACTCGGATTAACATCAGCACCATTCCCGCAGTCGGCATAACTCCGGCCATTGAAATTCAGTTCAGAGTAATCACGCTTGAACTGCCCGGCTGTTTCCCAAGAGCGGATGGGGACGAGGGTGTTGGTGCATCCTTGTGCATATGTAATAGTTGCTGCACCAATATCTCCATTATTACCTTGTATACCATCAATCCAAATCGAAGGCCCGTTTATTCCAGGCACTGATTGATTATCTCCTATGCCGGATACAAACGTTCCATCTACCGTAGCTATGCCACTAATTGAAACCTGAAACCAGCCATCACTGAGGGTTTCCACGTTAACATCCCCGGTAGTATTAGACAGTAACCCCGTGGAAAAAGTTAATCTGGCCTTAGCAACAGTTCCATCCGTCGAATTATATAAAGCAAAATCACAGTAGTCTTTTGTACCAGCTTTTTTTACTCTTGCTCTTAAAGTATTTGTTCCAGCGACGAAATCAGTAGACAACAAACGTAGCCGATGTTGTCCAGTCGAGTCGTCTTCTGTAAGAAGAATTGCCGTTCTACCATCTAGTCTTGTCCCATTTTCCGATCTCGATGCATGCTGAAAAGCCCAAGAGGAGTCAAGCATATCACTATAAGGAAGAATATTACTCCCCATACCCCACTCGCACAAGGCAGTCTGAATCGCTAGCGGACTATCAAGAGCAGAGGCATTACTCCATTGGCTGTCATCAGTTGGGAAGTTTGTTAGTGTCCCATGGTGGCCGTTGCCTGAATAGTCATAAGCAACATCCCCAGAACCGGCGATAAGCGGCCAATGGCCTTTGAGGTTGGCAGATGTGAGTGAAGTACCCGGACGATTATCAGCAGTGAGGTTTTGATAACAATTGAGATAGTCGTATTCTACGTCATCAGCGTCGAAAGCAGCGTTCCACAACTGAACATTGCCGATGAAGCCGTCAAAATAACTATTTCCGTCATATCCAATTTGAACATCTGTACAAGCCACATCATCAAAAGTAATTACAATACGGTGATAGTCGGCTGTTACCGTTGAGCCAGCCACACCATCAACATAAATAGTGGTATTTGGTAACCCGGTTGGCGTGATTGTCCCTGAAACGATAGCAAGGCTTTTGCCGGAAGCCAGTTGGATTATGGATTCCGAGGTAGTTGCCGGATTGATTGTCAGTGCGAGAGTGTTCATATTAACCCCTCCCGTTGCATGGCCTTATGTATTCCTGCTGCTGAACATGGTAAAGATTTAGCCAATTTTGCGTATGATAATCCTAAGTCATGGAACCTTGCGAGCAGGCGCAGGAAAGACCCAGTCAAAAAAGCTCTTGATCTGTTAGTCCTTCTGGCAGCTTCTTTCTGCCTTTCCGAATATCTGGCCTTACTCAATCCTGTATCTTGTGCATGTTGGTTATTCTCGCTATGTGTGCACCACTCAAGATTTTCAATGCGATTATCTGTTTTAACCCCGTTTTTATGATTTACGCAATTTTTCCCATCAACCGGTTGCAAAAACATTTTTGCCAACAACCGATGAATTGCAATATTTTTGTGTTGTCCACATTGTACGTGCATATATCCGGCGGCGTTTTTCCCTGGGCACAGAAACCTACCGACAGGCGACCGTTCTTTAGGATAAGACCAAACCCTGCCATCTTTAGTTACTCCATACCCTTTTATCCAAGGGATAGGGTAAACCTTATTCATGTTATATCCCCAATGACTATTTTATCATCCACCCCGTCAAAGCTTAAGGCAGCACCAGAGTATAAAAGCGCACTATCATCACTGTCCCCATGCCCGAAGTCCTTGAGATATATCCCGCTATCAGTGCGGTAATAGCGTGCACCGGTGTAAGCTGCTTGAGCGGTCTCTAAACTTTGACTCTTTGAAAAACCTAGTCCTAAATCCATAATTTAACACCACACATAATTAGTAGCAGTATTTACA
>QNAG01000295.1 GCA_003641415.1 Candidatus Zixiibacteriota bacterium
TATGTGGGGGATATACCGTCTTGTTGCCTATCGTGAATCCGAGTCGCTCGTTACTTGGATAGTCACAGGAGTAATCTTCGGATTGGCTGCTATCACAAGACCAAATATCCTGTTGGTAATTCCATTTTTGATGCTGTGGTTATTTTTCTCAAGAGAAAAAAAACCAATTCTATCCCGTCGCTTGCTTCGACCGTTGGTGTTGGCACTGGGAGTAGCACTAATGATCCTGCCGGTTACCATACGCAACCTTGCTGTTACCGGGGAAGCTACTCTTATCTCAACTCAAGGCGGAATCAATTTCCATATTGCCAACAACCCGGTCGCTAATGGCTTATCCATGAAGATGCCCGAAGTCGACTTGGGTGAATCGCTCAGTTGGAGTAGATTCATTCCCGCCACTATGGCTGCAGCGCAACGTGAAGCGGGACGTCAATTATCAGAGACAGAAGCTTCTGTTTTCTGGACCCGTAAAGCTCTCCGATTCATTGCTGACAACCCGAGGCAGTTTCTCGGCCTGGTCTGGCAAAGAACAGTATATCTGATATGCGGTTTCGAGAACAGTGACAACTCCGATATCTACTATGAACGCGGTAAGTCGCGGCTCTTCAGCTTCCTTATGTGGCAACACGGTTTAATGTTTCCTTTTGGCCTTCTTCTGCCACTGGTGATAGTTGGTATCTATGTTAGACGAAGAGATATAATAAAACTGGCTCCGTTGTACCTTTTTCTGTTGGGATATATACCTACAATCATTCTGTTTCTTGTCACAGCACGTCATCGACTACCCCTGATACCAATTTTGGCTATCTTCGCCGCTATCGGCATTACCGGAATGGTTAACCTGATTCGCAAACGTGATTTCAAACATGTATGGATAGCTGGTATTATCTTCATAGCCAGCATTTTTATTGTAAACCGCCTGTACTATGAAGAAGGTGGAAGTAACGATTTTCAGATTCATTTCAATGCCGGAATTAAAGCAGAACGACTTGAAGATTACCAGACCGCTGAACTTGAATACCAACAAGCTGACAGTTGTTATCCTTTCTCTGCAGCTCTGATTACCAATCTGGCTCATGCACAATACCAACTGCAGAAGCTCGACGAAGCGGATTCCAACTACAACCGCGCTCTAAAATTGTCACCCAACTATCACCGAGCCCTTAACAATCTTGGCCTTTTGGTCCGAGACAAAGGACAACCGGATTCGGCACTGGTATTGTTCCGACTGGCAACACAGAACTTCGACAAAAATCTCAGCCGTGAAAACGAGCTTGGCCAGATATTCTTAAACACCGCAGAGGTATTTGAAGAAATAGGACTTACAGATTCCGCGAGTGAGTCGTATCTGAAGGCAGTATCAGCAGCCCCTGAAATGGGGCTGGCCTATTTTCAGGGAGCCGCATTCTTTGCTCGAACTGACCAGTTCAAATTGACTGATTCTCTTTACTCAGCTGGTATGCACTGTAGTGAACTAAGAAGTAGTGATTACTTCAACTGGGGATTATCTTTGTTAAGTAGACAACGATACTCTGACGGCATCGGAATGATGTCTCGCGCACTAAAAAGAGATACAACGCTGTACCAAGCATACTACTGTATTGGCTTCAGTCTTTGGAAGGGTGGATATCCGTCAGATTCAGTTATGCCCTATATAGATCGAGCATTAGGCTTCGACCCAAACTACGAACCTGCCCTTTCACTGAAACAAGTGATTGAAGAAGAAACTGACTAATAGCGGTAGTATGTGTTTCCTAGTTCAAGTTGCTCAATAATCTTTGATAAATCGGCTTGTCATTGTATATTGAAAATAGTACTCAAACAGAAAGACAGTCAATATGCTTGACAGATATATTGGCTTTTTAAGCACGTTTATTAAGCCAAGCCTATCAATCCCTACAATACTTATATTAAGCTGTCTCATCATTGTTTCTACAGCAAATGTAACCTATTCCTCCGAACCATATTCTGTTCGAATCGAATCCACATATGACAGCCATCTTGGGATGCACGAATATGTAGATGTCACACTTGAGGGTGGTGATCTCAATCTACAAGGATTTGATCTGTTAATGGTTTTCGATTATCAGGCACTTCGCTTCCAGAGTTGTCTTGAAGGTCAAATTTACGATTCATGCAGTTGGGAATACTTCACCTATAGATATGAGTATCGTGGGGATGATGATCCGCCCAGTACACTGTCGTGCCTCAGAGTTGTAGGTATGGCTGAGACTAACAACGATCCCCATCATCCGAGTTGCTACAATCTTGAGAGCAAACCTTTCACTTTGTTCACCATTGACTTCCTGGTCACGGATGATCGCACTTATGAGTGTGTCTATGTACCTGTTAGATTCTACTGGACCGACTGTGGTGACAATAGAATCGCGTTCACTCCCGATGACCCCTACTCTCGAATTGCTGTTGGGATTTCCCGATATGTGTTTGATGGCGATTACAGCAGTGAAATCACCAATCTAACAGACACCTTCCCAACCTTTTTCGGAGCGCCGGACTCGTGCATCAAAGGGACAAATCCCCCGACACGCTTTGTGGACTTCTGCAACGGTGGTATTGATATCATTTGCCCGGAACCAGAAGTTGGCGATATGAACCTCAATGGTGTTTCAAATGAAATCGCGGACGCGGTTTTGTACATCAACTACTTCGTCTATGGACTTGCCGTATTCGATCATCTTGAGGAGCAGATAGCACAGTCTGACGTAAACAGAGACGGCATTCCACTCACCATAGAGGATTTGACATATCAAATTAGGATCATAGTAGGTGATGCTTTGCCTTACTACCACACAACAGCAGAAAACGCTACCATTACTATTAGTGATACAGCTATCTTTTTTGAAACCGAGGAGTCTTTGGGGACCGCTCATTTCGTATTCCAAGGCATTGTCAACCCGGTACTGCATAATGACAACATGAATATTCTTTATGCGTACTCATCAGATGATAACGCCACCCGTGTATTAGTGTATAATATTGGTACGGCTTTTTTCTCATCAGGTCTGTTACTGACATTTGAAGCAGGAGCAGAGCTACTTGCAGTCTCCGTCTGTACCTATCATGGCGAACTTGTTGAGTTGACTATTGAGTCTGATACTCCTACAGACTTAGTGGTCGACCCGGTCCTACCCGACCGCTTTGTACTTGAGCA
>QNAG01000296.1 GCA_003641415.1 Candidatus Zixiibacteriota bacterium
ATGGGGACTCCGGCGTCCATGAGAGATAAAGACGAACCGCAGACTGATGCCTGGGAAGTGGAACCGGCCGAAGAAAGCACTTCGGAAACGACACGGATGGTGTAGGGGAAAGTTTTTTCTCCGGGAATTACCGGGAGCAGTGCCTTCTCAGCCAGAGCTCCGTGCCCGATTTCGCGCCGTTTGGGATAACCCAGTCTCCCCACCTCGCCGGTGCTGAAGGGGGGGAAATTGTAGTGATGAATATATCGCTTGGTTTCTTCTCCGGTCATGGTTTCAATAAGCTGTTCCAACGAGGTGGAAGCCAGGGTGGTGATGGTGAGCACCTGAGTTCCTCCGCGGCGGAACATGGCCGAGCCGTGAGTCCGGGGGAGAAGATCAACCTCAATTTCCAGGGGGCGGATTTCGTTCAGGCTTCTTCCGTCAAAACGTTTGCCTTCTTTTAATATTTGCTCGCGCATAACGTGTTTTAGCTCCTGTTCAAAAAGTCGTTTCATCTCCTGCTTGGAGCACTTGCCTTCGAATCGCTCGTAAAGGGTTTGCAAAAACTCTTCGCTGGCGGCGTCTCGGACTTTGTGGTTGGGAGCCAGAGAGTCTTTGGGGAAATTTTCCTTAATGAAGCGAAGTAGTTGCCCTTTAAGCGTAGGGTCAATTTCGGGGATTTCGTAAGCTATTTCCGGCTCTGCCGCCGGGCTGGCAAATTCCTGAATAAACTTATTTAGGGTGTCCAGATGGGGAGTGCTGAATTCCAGAGCTTTAATTATCTGCTCTTCGGGTATTTCTTCGGCTGCGGCCTCAATCATAATAATTTCTTTTTGGGTTCCCGATACCAGTAGGTCAAGGTGGGAAAATTCCAACTCGTTTTCACGAGGATTTAGAATAAAATCCCCGTTGCTTAATCCAACCTTTACGGCGGCCAGGGGCCCTTTCCAGGGAATGCCGGAGATTAGCAGGGCGGCCGAGGTGGCTGCAATAGCCGTTAAAACCGGATCGTTGTTTAAATCTATGGACAGAACGGTTACCACAACCTGAACTTCTCGGGGGAAATCTTTGGGGAAGAGAGGGCGGATGGAACGATCTATAATTCTGGCGTTTAAAACAGCTTCTTCGGATGGGCGGCCCTCGCGTTTAACAAAACGCGACCCTTTTATTCTTCCACCGGCATAGAGTTTTTCTTCGTAGTCAACCCGCAGAGGCAGAAAGCCGCCGTTTTCGGTTTTTGGTCCACAGACAACAGTTACCAAAACAATGGTGTCTCCGTACCGGCCTAAAACCGAGGCATCAGCCTGTTCGGCAAATTTGCCTACCTGTAAGCTTAACGGCCGTCCGGCAATATCAATAGATTTTTCCAAAATTGGCTTTTTCATTTTTTTAACTTTAACTTAGCGACAATTGTTTTATACCGCTGTGGAGATTTTCTCTTAAGATACACCAACAATCGCTGACGCTTCCCTACCATTTTTAATAATCCGCGGCGGGAATGGTGGTCGTGAGGGTGCTCTTTGAGGTGTTCGGTTAAACGGGCAATTTTCTCCGTTAATAGGGCAACCTGAACCTCTGGAGACCCGGTGTCGTCGGGGTGGACCTTAAATTTTTTAATTAACTTTTGTTTTTCTTCAGTACTCAGAGCCAAAGTAAATTTGCTCTAATTAACCTACTTCTAACCCTTGTCTAGATATTTAGCATTGCGGCAATGCCTAGATTAATTAGAATAATTAGGATTATACACTACGGCAGGGCTTCTGGCAAAAAGACTCTTACCAAACTCCGCTATTGTAAAATTAGTTTGTCCTGATGTCAAATCGAGATGTCCAGATGGCATTTGTTGCCGGCGATCTTAGATTGTAAATAAACCTAAATCTCTGTGCGTCAATGTCTATGTAGGTGTCTTGGTAATAGGCGCGGATAAGGAGTGTGCTGGTTGTTTCCGCCCCGATGACCTCCAAAGATTTTAGGTTGACGATAGGAGAGATGCCTTCTTTTTGCAGGGTGGCAAGCACTTCCTCTGCGGAAAACCCTTCGTCGGGATCGGTTTCAGGCAAGGGAAGATGGGCGTCGTATCCTGCCGGCAGAAGAGAGGCGTTTAGCAGATCTTCTACCTGAGATCGGGATAGCCAAGGCTGGCTGCCCCATGCCTTGTGGAACCAAGGAGAATCTCCCCAGGTTGGGCCGTCAAAAAAATGACCCTGAGAGTCGGCGTCTTTGATGTTTTGCGTGTAGGGAGTATATGTTCCCCAGGCATCTTGGGAGTTTAGTGTGAACCCTCCGGCGGTGGAGGCATACCAGGCTGAGATAAGTTCGTGATTATGGGTGATGACCATACCGGCCGTTTCTTCTACGGCCTCTTTCCAATACTGGCCGCATAGGCCTTCTATTTTGGACCTGCCGATGTAAACCTGGCATTTTTGGTCGATACAAATGGGCGATTTTCCGCCGTTGGTATATTTTAGGGCGTAGGTCCGTGCGGCGACGGCTTGGGCCTTAAGTGCTTCCAGCCCCTTGTTGGCTGGCGACCCCCAGCAGGAAGGCATTTCGGCGATGCCCAGGAGATAATCTTGTTCAAAGGGGATTTCTTCTACAGTTCCGTCGGCGGTGGTTATGGTTATCTTCTCCGGCATTTCCTGTTTTTCAATGGTTATGTCTTTGTAATAGGCTTTTAGAATCTGGACAAAATCCTGACCGGCCTTGGCTCGGCCGTAGGCCCCGTACTGGTTCATGCCTACGCGGTGGGGATACCCGTAGGTCCAGAAAGAAAAGTAGACATTACCGTCTTCGGGGGGCGGCGATTCTATAGCCGCGCGGGTAATTTCAATTTCTCCTACGGTGGTGGAGGCTAGGGCGGCGGCGGCCTTGGCGGCCAAAATTTGGCGTTCTTTTCTGGTTAATTCCTGTATTTTCTGGTTAATCCCGGCCAGATCCTGCATGAGCTGCTTTTGGGCAGTTTTGGCCGCCAACACCTTGGTTTGGGCCTGGTTAATGCTTTGCTGGACCTGCTGTTTTTTCTTAACCAGCAGATCGCGATCGTCTTTTAAGGTCTGGGCTTCAGTTTTTAAAGATTGCTTTTGATTGTTTAGCTGGTTGATCTGGTCTCCCAGAAGGTAAATTTTTAATCTTAGATTTTCAATTACTGCCTGATGTAAAACGGCCAGGCGCAGATGGTCTAATTTTTGGGA
>QNAG01000297.1 GCA_003641415.1 Candidatus Zixiibacteriota bacterium
CTCCGGTCATCAAACTGAAGTCAAACCGGCAAGCTCACCTCAGCAATGAACCGCAATTTCTCACGACGGGTATATTGATGCGCTGTTTCAAGCATTGTCACGATATTTTCGGCTGGCACCTTTGGCTGTACATTGTGTAAAGGACCAAACACATACCCTCTGTTCCCACCAAAAATTTTGAAAAGCCTGGTAATTTCTTTTTCCAGTTCTGATTTCGATGCGAACGGGGGGAGTATCTGTTGTACATCGAGTCCGCCCCAGAAAGCCAGATCGTTGCCGAATTCTGATTTGAGGCGCTTGGGATCCATATTTGTGGCGGTTGTCTGAATCGGGTTGAGAATCTTGACTCGGCAATCTATAAGATCCGGAAGCAGATCGTAACATGATCCAGAGGAATAATGGAGAATTTTTACATCAGTTTTTGATTGTATAGAATCGTAGTATTTCTTCGTATATTTCATTATGAGTTTGCGGTAGATATCCGATGAAATGATTGTCCTCTCTTGAATGCCCAAGTCGTCACCCTGGTAGACTACCTGGACAAGGTCACCTACTTCATCCAGCATTTGACCCCACATATAGATAGTATAGTCAGTAATTTTTTCCATCATTGCTTCGGCTAAAACCAGATATATATAGAGATTGAATAAAAAACCATCCCAACCACGAATCCAAAGGACGTCTTCAAAAGGTCCCAATGCAAGAAAATAGACCAACAATGCATAGTCTTTATTTTTGTAGAGGTTGAAAGTTTTTTCTCTGAGATCTCTGGTATTACCCATGTCAAAAGGTTCTGGCCAGGAGAATTCTTCAATATCTTTAAGACTTATATCTCCGGCCAGAGGCTGAGCAATCGCATAAAAGTAATATTCGGTACCCTGGAGACGTACACCGAAACTGTCGGTTTCCGTCCCGTCATCAAATATCGTCAGGATAAAAGGCTTGTCCGGTTTCTCAAAACGGATTGTTCTGAAATCCGAGCCGTATCTTTCCATTATTGGTTCAGGTGATATAACCGTTTGAAAGGTTTTCAATGTGACAACCTCATCGTATTCGCCCAAATTAATCTCTTCGGCCAGGCTTCCCATTGCGGTTTTGGTAAATCAATCATTGGATATTGATCCTACGCTCAGAGGTAAGAAGTCGGATGTCTCGTGATTCAACGTCTTGATAACTGGTACTCGACTTGTCATAACAAGTTCCTCCTAAGTTGTTTCCCGCGGTATGAGAGTAGGTTCGAGCACAATATGTTCATCCACCGTGCTGCCTCCCGAGATGATGTCAAAGAGTATTTCTGCAGAAGTCTTACCCATGTGATAGGTGGGCTGCCTGATGGTTGAAAGTCCGGGTGTTACGATATGAGAAGTAGGTATATCGTCGTATCCGATTATCTGAATATCCTGCGGAACTCGTATGCCCTTTCGTATCAGAATGTTGTACGCACCCAGGGCAATTAGATCGTTGGATGCAAATACAGAATCAAATTTCAAATTCTTTTCCATAATGTCACTCATCACATCCTGTCCTCCGTCGTAATTGACTCCGCATTCCCTGATAAGGTTTTCATGTCTGGGAATCCCCGCCTCATTGAGTGCGTCGAGATATCCGTTGAGGCGCTCCAAATACGTATTGATACCTAATGGGCCTGAAAGAAATAAAATCTCTCCCGATTTCTTTTCCAGGAGATGCTGTGTTGCCAGATAACCGCCTTTGCGGTTATTCACTGTAACAGATGGAACGGACTGTCCTAGTTGCCGGTCGACGATAACGATAGGCAGATCTTCTTTCCCGGTGAGTGTCTCGGGGTTATGGCCCGTACCGACTAGAATTAGCCCATCGATATCCCGATTGAGGAGTAAATCTATATAGTTCTCTTCTTTTTTCGGATTCTCATAGGTGTTGCAAAGGATAACACTATGATTTTTACGTTCGGATACATCTTCGATACCACGGATTATCTGAGCGAAAAAGGTATTGGCGATGTCAGGAATAATGACACCAATCGTCGATGTCGATCGTGTTTTCAGGCTGCGAGCGATTAGATTCGGCCTGTAACCCAGTTCTTTAACAGCCTCTTTTACTTTCATCACCGTTTCCGGTTTTAGAGATTTTGAATTGTTTAATGCGTATGAAACAGTGCTGATAGCAACACCAGCACGTTTTGCAACATCTTTAATGGTAACCATTGAAACGATTCTATACGAAAAGAAAAAAATAGCAAGATAAATTCGCTAGAAACTTTGAAATCAAGTTGGATATACAGCATAAATTACTATATAGAATAAATATATATAGTAATTTATGCCAAGCCTATTATTTCTTAACTTTCTGTTGACATCTCAATAAAACCGGTTATAGTGATATAAAATAAAGAGAAACGGTTCACTGATGAGCGCGGTAATGTCGTGTTTATTCAGCAGATAGTGCACATAACCACTAGTTTATTGCGCTTGAGGCTGATAAAAGGTGAAACGATTCACTTAAAAAGGCTCTAAAACGGAGCTATCAGGAGGTTTCGGATGAAATCACGTTTTCTTAAGTTATTGGTGGTTCTTATAGCGATCACAGTACCCTTTTCAGCCTTTGCTGAAGGACAGGCTGAAGCTGGTGGTGATGAAAAAATCACGTTGGGAATTGCACTCGATCAATTGAACGATCCATTCTGGATTGGTATTCAGAGAGGCATTGAAGACGCCGGGAAGGAGCTTGGTGTTGAACTGGTAATGCGCACCGCCGAAGGTGACGCGGTGAAACAGAACAGTCAGATTAATGACATGATCGCCCAGGGTGTCGATGGTATTGTCAGTGTTTACGCCGATTCCCAGTCAATCTTACAAGCCGTCAAAGCCTGTAATGACGCTGGAATCCCATTTGTTTATTGCGACCGAACCCTCAGCAGTACTGCTGACGCGGAAGTTGCGTGGGGTATTGCAACAGATAACTATGCTCTAACCAAGCAGGGTTGGGAATGGATGGCCGACTATGCCCGGACAAACGGTGAGAAGCTTTATGTTATAGAACTGGTTGGAGCACTCTCTGATGAAAATGTTCTTCGGCGGAGTGATGGTTTCAAAGAAGTCCTGGATGCCAATAGCGATATTATTACATTGGTCCAGCAGGTACCAACTGAGTGGAATCTCGAAAAAGC
>QNAG01000298.1 GCA_003641415.1 Candidatus Zixiibacteriota bacterium
AAATGCTGTTCAACGCGGCGACGGCAACATGCCCGGTCAATATTACTTATATGTGCAACAGCGTCTATTGCCTCATTTACTGTATTCACGAGAAAACCATTCTTGCCGTGTTCTATAAGTTCGGGCATGCTTCCCTTATTAAAAGCGATCACCGGAGTACCGCAAGCCATGGATTCTATAACAGACAGGCCAAAAGGCTCATTGAAATTGATGGGATGCAGAAGAGCGGTTGCCTTGCCAAGAAGCTGGTTGCGCTGAACCGGCCCGACGCTACCGGCATAAACAATATTGTTGTTGTCCAGGTGCGGCTCGATGTACTGGTGATAGTAGGTGTCATCCTGGATGATTCCCGCCAATATCAGCTTTTTGTTGCAGGCCCTGGCAATTTCAAGGGCCTCTCTGGCACCCTTGTCATGGTGAATGCGTCCGAAAAAAAGCAGATAATCGTCCGGCTCAGGCCGAAAATCAAACTGACTTATATCTATACCGTGATGAATAGTCTTGATATAGTCAAGATCTGGCGACCGATCGGCATCGCTGATAGAAACATAGAACACTTTGCTGTTATATTTCTTGTAAACCGGCAGAATCCCGGGCGATGAAAAACCGTGAATGGTGGTAACGACCGGGGTGGTGATGAGTCCAGTATAGGTCAAGGGTAGAAAATCAAAATTATTATGGATAATGTCAAACTCTTCAGCATGTTCAAAGAGTTCCGAAATGTGCAGACACTCCCATACTTTTGGCACAATGGAATGGTCTTCTTCATAGCCCTGCGCGCAAACGGCATGCAACTTGCTCTTTGTTTCCGAATCACCAGTTGCAAAAAGGGTAACATTATAACCGCGCGATACCAACCCCTCGGTTAAAAGAGAGGTTACGCTTTCCCATGGACCGTAGTGTCGCGGCGGCGTACGCCAGGCAATCGGTGAGAGCATCGCAATACGCATAGCTAATTCTTTATGCTAACAGTTGATTGGAAGAACGATGGTTGTCTTATAATCTCGTCAGCATAGAGCTTCTGCAGAGTCATAAGTGAAAGCAGCCATGCAAGCGTAGACTCGGCGCCTTCATTCTGGTTGATGCCGTCAGCCATAAGCCCGTCACGGCAGCCGCCAGTCTTTGGATCATAAAGCGACATATTCAGGTCGTTGAGTCCAAGAAACCAGTTAAAACACATGACTGCATTGTCGATCCATGTTTTGTCCCGGGTGACATTAAAGGCTTCGATACAGGCTCCGATCATGGCATTAGCCTCGATGGGCTGCTGATCAAATCGGGCCTTTGTGCCACCTTTCTCATACCATCCGTTATTGCCGATGGGTACGAAGTGGTTGTTTTCGGTCTGGATAGTGAGCAACCATTTGAGCGATCTGAGTCCCATATCGACCATATCACTACGCTGTATCCATTGGCCGGATAGGAGCAGGGCATGTGACAGCTTTCCGTTGGCATAGTTTAGAGCGTTTTCTGGCCAGGGCCAGCTTTCTGTCGCATTGTTTTTGAACTGATCGAAAAGCCTGTTTGCGATTATTCC
This sequence comes from Candidatus Zixiibacteriota bacterium, assembly GCA_003641415.1. Classification (GTDB taxonomy): domain Bacteria; phylum Zixibacteria; class MSB-5A5; order GN15; family FEB-12; genus B120-G9. The sequence goes on from QNAG01000298.1 coordinate 1,538, forward strand.
TCGGACTCTGCGCACTTCACTGTCGCCTGAAAATTTATGCAGGTAAGCGTGAATGCCCACCAAGGCAAAAGCGATAGCTCTGGGTGATTTAAAGTGCTCCACAGCTTTTATCGCTTTGTTAAAAAGCATTATGCTCATTGCCTTCTGTCCCTGATTGTCAAGAAAATCAACAGACTTGCCAATGCCCCAGAGCGCTCTGCCGTGAGCATCCTCGGATCCCACCTCCTCAGTCCACTGCCGTTCATAGGTCATGAAATTACGAAACCTCCCCTTCTCGTCACTGAAGGAATGCAGTAAAAAGCTGAGATACTGGCTACTGAGCGAATCGAAGCACATGCTGTCTGTATGCGAAAATTCCCGGCCCATGGCAACAATCATCAGTGCTCTCGCATTATCATCGGTGCAGTAACCATGTTCACGATTCGGAACGGTATGGGTGGCATGTTGCAAGATGCCAGTATCATCGGTCAGGGTTTTTAGGTGATCAAGCTTCATCTCCGGGAGCTCGAAATTTGTTATGGATTTGATGTTTTCAATATACGAGTGGCGCGGTCGGGGGTGCCGGGTACGGTTGACCCGAACTTCACTGAAGACCTCGAGATATCTTCGGGATACCTCTTTCCAGATCGCCTCGCGACAAAAAGTATAGGCCTTCTTGCGCATCGTATTCAGCTTCATATCGTTGTCAAGGAGGTCGTTAATATGTTCCGCTATGGCGTCAGGATTCTTGAATGGAACGATTATTCCCCGTCCTTCGGCAAGCATCTCGGTCGCATACCAGTACGGAGTTGAAATAACCGCTTTGCCGATTCCCATGGCATAGGCAAGGGTCCCTGATGTAATCTGACCTTCTTCAAGATAGGGGGTTATATATATATCAGCGGCGCCGAGAAACTCACATAATTCTTTCAGTTCGACAAACCGGTTATGAAAAATGACATGATCGCTGATATTGAGTTTGCCTACGAGTTGTTGCAGGCTGATACGGTATTCCTCCCCATGCGCTTTTATAATATGCGGATGTGTTGCTCCCAAGATAATGTAGGTAGCATCGGGATGTTCTTTGATGACGGACGGTAGCGCTTGCAACACATTTTCAATACCCTTATTGGGCGAAAGAAGGCCAAATGTGAAAAGCACCTTTTTGCCTTCCACGCCGAACTTATCTTTGTAAAAGTTTGGATCAATGAAAGGCATATCCGGAATGCCATGATGGATAAAGGCGATTTTCTCCTCCGGAACGGCATAAATATCTTTAAGAAAATCAAAAGCCTTCCGGCTCATCACTATCAGTTTGTCGGAAAGGTCAGACAGCTTGTGCATGACTTCGCGATATTCCGGGGCGGGATCTCTCAATACCGTATGCAGCGTTGTCACGATCGGCATGCGAAGTTCTCCGAGAAGTTTCAAGAGATGGCTACCGGCCGGTCCGCCGAAAATACCGTATTCATGCTGCACGCAGACAATATCAGTCCTACCGATATTAAGAAACTCCGATGCCACACTGTAATCGGCAAGTTTGTTCTGGTTGTCTACAAATCGCACTTTCCCAGGGTATGCATATCCCTCGGGTTTGTCATTCATGGCAACCGCCCAGCAGTTA
>QNAG01000299.1 GCA_003641415.1 Candidatus Zixiibacteriota bacterium
TCATGTTCCCCAAAATACTATTGGAGGAAGGAAAAGACTCAATGTCTTTCTGCAAAAACCTCTTGAAAAACGGTAAGGTGTCAACAACACCGGGGATAGCCTTCGGACCATCGGGCGAGAGCCATTTGAGACTTTCTTTCTGCGTTTCTCATGATGAGATAAACAAAGCTTTTGATAGAATAAAATCTCTTTTCGAATAATACCGGAGAACTTTTACGTGATTGCGAAAAATTGCAAAGAACTCTGTTTATTACATAAGAAGGTAATATAATGTATGTTTATGGTCCCGTTCCATCGCGCAGGTTAGGACATTCTTTAGGGGTTAGTCCGATTCCACCTAAAACGTGTTCTTATACATGTGTGTATTGTCAGTTGGGAAGAACAACTCAACTTCAAATTAAGAGGGAGAGTTTCTTTCCCAAAGAAGATATTCTTACAGAAATCATAGATATGGCATCAACAGACAAAGCCGATTATGTTACTTTCGTTGGTGATGGTGAACCAACTTTGAATAAGGACCTTGGGTGGCTTATACAGCAAACCAAAGAGAAACTGCATCTACCCGTGGCTGTCATTACAAACGGTTCGCTGTTATCTAAGGAGGATGTCAGGGAAGATTTGAGCAAAGCTGATGTTGTAATCCCCACTTTAGATGCTGGGAATGAGAAAACGTTCATTGCTATCAACAGACCTCACAGGAGTATTGGTTTCGATACTATGTTACAGGGTTTGGTAGATTTCCGCCATGAGTATTCAGGACAACTCTGGGTTGAAGTTATGCTGGTTAAGGATATGAATGACACTGAAGAGGAACTTAAAAGCATCAAAAATGCCGTTGATTTGATTAATCCTGATAGGGTATATATACTTACTCCTATACGACCTCCGGCAGAATCCTGGGTTAAGCCCTCGGATCCAGAGAATATTCTGAGAGCGCAGGAAATGATTGGGGAATCTATATCAGTGGCAGAACTGGAAACCGGTCAATTTGGTTTGGGGGAATTCCTGGATGCCAGGCAAGCTATTCTTGAAATTGGTTCACGCCATCCCCTGAGAAGAGAGCAGGCCGATGAAATCGAGAGAGCATTCTCCAAGGCAGGTGTGGTTAGACAAATGTTAGAAACTACAGAATTAGTCAGTGTTGAGTATAATAATGAAGAGTACTTACTTCCCGGTTCTTTCGTAATGGGAAAAAATATCCGCTGAGGTGAAAGGAAAAAATATGAGAATTGCTATTGCTTCCGAGGGAAGAGAGTTGTCGAGCAAAGTTGATCCCCGATTCGGTAGAGCCAGGTTTATTATTATTCACGATACTACAAAAAGCGAATTGGAGGTATTCGACAATCAGGAAATCTCTCAGCTTCCCGGTGGGTCCGGCGTGAAAGCCGCAGAAGCTGTCGTCAATATGAACGTTGACTATGTGATATCACAGAATTTTGGGCCCAAATCTCTTCAGGTTTTCAAAATCTCAAATGTGAAAGCAGGCATGTTCTCTGATGGAACCGTTGCTGAAGCAATAGAATTGGCTAAGCGTGGAAAACTTAATCTTATATAACCTGATGCTGCTAATCCCCGCTCTATTTATTATCGTGAAAGTCAGGCTCGTCACACGGGTTGGATTCAGTTGTAAGTTCTCCATTCATGTAGGCTATTACAACATCTTCAGGTTTTCCATTCGGCGCACCAATAACAACTTTAACGCCATTTTGCTGAAACATATCAATCGCCCGTCCGCCCATACCGCCGGCAATTATGAGGTTGCATCCCATCTGGCTCAGCCACGAGGGAAGTACTCCCGGCTCGTGCGCTGGTGGTGTTAGCATCTCTGTTTTATTGATGGACTTATTCTCAGGGTCAATATCAAGAACAGCAAATTGCTGACAGTGCCCAAAATGCGGACATAATATTCCATCTACAGTCGGGATTGCGATTTTCATATTCTGAACTCCATACTAATTTCCATTGGTTTTTGATTAATTATTGTCCTGTTTTTGAGACTATTAACCCTTTTCTTTGAACTCCTCATTAAGATTTGACCACAAACTCTTAATGCTTTTTGAGGCTCCATTGGTATTGTGCTCGATAATGCTTGTACCTGCCATTTGTGCCTTCGTTACCGTTGGGTCGAACGGTATTCGCCCAAGAATTTTCACCTTCTGTTTTTGTGCAAAGTCTTCAATTCGAGCAGTTAAATCAAGGTTAATATCATATTTATTGATGCAAATTCCAGTGGGGATTCTGAAGTGGACAGTTAATTTCAACAGCCGTTCCATATCATGTAGGGCTGACATGGACGGTTCAGTGACAATTAAAACATATCCAACTCCGGTAATCGAGGCAATTACTGGACAACCGATTCCAGGAGGACCATCAATAAGAATTAAATCCAGTCCCCGTTGATCTGCCAATTGCTTTGCCTGCTGGCGTAATTCTGACACCAGCTTACCAGAGTTTGCCTGAGCAATGCCAAGGCGCGCATGAACAAGGGAACCATACGGTGTGTCAGAGATGTACCACTCGCCGCTGACTACCTCCTTAAAATCGATTGCATCCTCAGGGCAATGACGAACACAGACACCGCATCCATCACAGGCATGCTTATCTATCCAATACCTTTCGCCATCTTCATTATCTATCTGAGATTCATTTTTGATAGCATCAAACCGACAGTAATCCTGACAGATTCCACAATTCGTACACTTATCTTCATCAATATTGGCTTGTTTACCGCCAATGAACTCAGTTGTTTTCTGAACGTTATTCTGCAGAATCAAGTGAAGGTCAGCAGCGTCAACATCGCAATCAACCAACACCTTATCTCGTGACAAAGAAGCCAGTGAGCCAACCATACTGGTTTTACCCGTGCCACCCTTACCACTGATTACTACAAGTTCCATCATGATCGCGCTCTGTTAGCTATATTTTGGTACAATTCGTATAAACTCTTTTCATATTTAGGTTCAACATCAAGCATCATATCACCCTGTGAGTAAGCTACAGCAATTTTACGATCAAATGGGATTTTCATCAAGATATCGATTTTTTCATCGTGACAATACTCGTCAGTTCTATTGTCACCGATATCTGACCGGTTAATTACAACCCCGAATGGTAAGTCGATCTCTCGCATCATTCCAA
>QNAG01000300.1 GCA_003641415.1 Candidatus Zixiibacteriota bacterium
GATTTGACTTATCTGTGCGATACATTATTGTCTTCCAGGCGCAAGCTTTTGGAACCATTTACAACAAAAACCGTTCACCAAGAACTATACAATACAAACATATCTATTAACAGATAAAGACTTGAACTTTATTCACCAAACCCTAAATAGGTTTTAGCTGTTTACACCTTTTACACAGAGATGTGAAAAATATCATTGTCAGGTTTCTTTGAGAAATTAATTGATATGGCCGGCGTTTAATACGCCGGCCTTTTTCACTTCAGATTATTTGCATCAAATAGTGAACTTACCGTTGCGGTAAATCACTTTACCATCGGCAACAATTTCACCCTTCTTCATATTGCAGATCATGTCCCAGTGAAGAGCGCTATTGTTTTTACCGCCTGATTCATCGATAGACTTTCCGACAGCAAGATGAATGGTGCCGCCAATTTTTTCATCGAAAAGAATGTTCTTAGAGAAATGCTTGATGTCGTAATTAGTACCAACGGCAATCTCGCCCACGTACCGCGCTCCCTTGTCCATGTTTAGCATACTGGTCAAAAATTTCTGATTCTTGCCGGCGCTTTCTTTGACGACTTTACCCTTTTTGAATTCAAGTCGGACATCCTCAACTATCTTCCCCATATAGACAGCCGGGTAAGTAAAATGGATATGTCCTTCTACCGAATCCTCAATAGGACCGGTGAAAATTTCGCCGTCAGGGAAATTCTCGGTGCCGGCACAGTTAATCCACTTGCGCCCTTTCACGACCATCTTCAAATCAGTATCATCGGAGAGAAAATGAATGTTTCTCGTTCGATTAAGGATTTTCGCCAGCCGATTCTGTTCTTTTGCGATTTTCTTCCAGTGCTTAACAGGGTCAGCCGCTCCGATGTGACCAGCGCCATAGACGAAATCCTCCCAGTCAGACAGCGACATCTCCGCATCCTGTGCTTCGGCATTGGTGGGAAACAGAGTCCCGCACCAGGACAGCGAATTATCTCCTATCCGTTTGAACATTTTGTTGATCAAGGGGGTCATATAACGCCTTGCCTGAGCCTGTCGTTTTGGTTCCACGCCCGATAATCCCCGGGTGTTCTGGCTGCCCCAAATAACCAAGAGAGCATCGATCTTGTTAATCTCGGTTCGGATAGTAGGGGAAATATACTGGAGTTGCTTATCCGAGGCCAGTTTCAGGTATGTTTCTTCGTTCTCCGGAATGATGATTTTGGTATAAGGCTGCGCTCCTATGGCAACCGCCTCCTTGAATGTCGCTTTTATGAGCGGAAGGGTTGAAATCTCTCCCTGTATCTTGAGCAACTGCCCCTTCTTTAATTTCAGCGAATAGTGAATCAGCAGTTTTGCTAATTTGTCGACTCTTGGGTCCATAGAAATACTCCTTACGAAAGAGCTCAAATATTTTTCTCAGTGTGGATAATAACGGGAATTGATTAATAAATGTAAAGTGACAATGATAACAATAAGAAAACGGAGTTTCTCAACAAGTCCCAAGTTTGGGCCTGACTGATTTATTACACAAGCGAAATATTACATCTGTTTTTTATAAGTTTTAGTAAATCCTTGATTTTGCTATCATACTATACAATAAAAGGAATTGCCAGTTTCTTTCTTTTTATTTAGTGAGATTTTTCATGCAGGTTATTGAATATTACCATCTTTCAGTGTATAATATATATAGAGTTCTTTGACATGTGAAGTTGTCACGTCCTTCCCAGGTCGCGACAGCTCACTCCTTCGACGATACGATTTTCGATATTGGGGGTGAACTGGATTCGACGGGTTTAGTGGAGGGTTGTTGGCGTGCCGGGGTTGTCTGGGGCCCCGTTAAAAAACCGGGCAAAACACTAATTGGCGAATTTAACTACGCCATGGCAGCCTAGAAATAGCGCAGCCCGTTGTACCTGAACCGTTGTCTCTCGGGTCAGACTACAGCGTCGCAAAAGGAGACTCGGCTTTTCGACGCCTTTAAGGGAAGCTTAAATATAAAGGCTGGCTCTGCCAGTGGCCTGTTGGTCGGCAGCTTGCAGAGCGAGAAATTATAGATCAACTATGCACGTAGAAAGCAGCCAGACGTTAGATTCGGACGGGGGTTCGATTCCCCCCACCTCCATTTATTTTATTTTCTCATAAGTCATTGATAATCAACGATAAGTGCTTGAAATACAGTGACTTTAGCCCCTCCTTATCAGCGAATAACACCGCATAACTACCAATAACTTACGACGATTGTGGTCACAATATGGTCACAATCATGTTGCCAAAGTAGTCTTCAGTTACTATATTGTGACCATGGCAAGTTTGTTTCAAAGACACGGAATTTATTGGATTGATTACAGAGTCAATAGTAAGAGATTTCGGATATCTACCGGTACTTCAAATAAGCAACATGCTCTAGTCAAGCTGGAAGATCTTAAGGTCAAACTCTTCAAGGGCGAGATTGGAGCTAAAAAGCTAACCGGACGCCGGTCCTCAGCTACTGAGTTCTTTCAGAGATACGAAGCTTTTTTCCGAAATGGGAGCACTGTAGATCGACACCCTGATATTTCCCGCCTGCAGGCTTGGCACAATTACTTCGTGAAGAATGGTATCCGACACTTGGCCAGTATAACTCCAAATTTGGTAGACACATTTAGGACAGAGGAACTCGAAGGTCGCAAACCCAAGACAATCAAAAATTATATATCATTTCTTAAGACAGCCTTGAACAAGGCGGTAGAATGGGATTTGATTGACAAGAATCCCATTGCCAAAGTATCAGAACCCAAGATTGTCAAGACATTCAACTTCTTTAGCAAAAAAGAAATTGCCAAGCTTTTACACATTGCCGATCCGGAGGTGTATACCGGAATTCAAATACTCGTATCAACGGGCATGCGAAGAGGGGAGCTTTTCCATCTTCGTTGTCGGGATGTCGATTTGAAGAATTCGAGCATCCGGGTGTGGCCATATGGCGAATATTCACCTAAAGGCAAACGCCCACGGACAATTCCGATGACTGCTGAATTGAAAAAAGTATTCATCAAATTGCTCAAAGGCGGGAGGGCAGACGATCATGTATTTCGCCCCTTTGTCTGTCAGAACCGTTTATACAAACGGTTTGCGGAGTTACTCAAGGAGTTGA
>QNAG01000301.1 GCA_003641415.1 Candidatus Zixiibacteriota bacterium
GCCAGTAGGACCGGAACGCGAGACAGGTTGCAAATTTTTACCACAAACTACGATCGCTTCATTGAAGCGGGAGCTGAGCTTGCCGGCCTCCATCTACTCGATCGCTTTGTGGGTTCGTTGTCACCAATTTTCCGATCGTCGAGGCTTGACGTGGATATGCACTACAACCCACCCGGCATTCGTGGGGAGCCTCGATACCTTGAAGGGGTCGCTCGATTTACGAAACTACACGGTTCACTCGACTGGATAAATATAGGGCAAAACATTAGGCGCATCGGATTACCATTGGGAGCTGGGAGTATCGACCCCTATTTGAAGGCTCCTGGACTTGCAGGCGCCGATGCACTGCAGCTCATGATCTATCCAAATTCTGCCAAGGATCGTGAAACCGCAGCCTACCCCTACGTTGATCTGTTTCGCGATTTTGCTGCAGCTGTTTGTCGGCCAAACAGCACGGTCATCACATACGGTTACAGCTTTGGTGACGAGCACATCAACCGGGTAATCGAGGACATGCTCACGATTCCTTCCACACATCTTGTAGTTATCGCATACGACGACCCATTGGGTCGCATCATGCAGACTTATAAGAAACTGGGACGGGACGCTCAGATCACCCTGCTCATCGGCGATCATCTCGGTGATTTCCAAACACTTGTGAATAACTACTTGCCAAAGCCAGCGATTGACCGAACCACCTTCCGCATGACCGAACTTCTTAAGTCACGAGGGATTACGGGGCAGGCGGAATCTCAAGAAAAGAAGAATGATTCAGATGGAGGGGAGATTGTAGTATGAGTCAGAGCCCTTTCGAACACGCTGGAAGCCTGCAGATTGGCACCGTTGATTTCGTTTCTCCCAATGAGATCAAGGTGGCACTCGAAATAGAGGCGCCCGAATCGGTCACACTCAATGCTGGCGGACCGCGTCCTTTTCCACGCGTGAACAGCTATGTCCTGATTCCCGTAGACGACGGTTTTCTTGTTGGTCAGATCGAATGGCTGACTGTGGAGCAGTCCACATTTCCGAAACGGAAAGGCATGCAAGATTTTGGGTTGATAGATCTGCCTTATCCGATGCGCAAGATGAGCCTCAATCCACTGGGAACTCTTCGGAAAACGACATACGGATCAAGCGAGGAAGAAGAATATAACTTTCAACGCGGTGCGGATGCTTTACCGCCAGTTGGCACAGGCGTGTTGTTGCCGACCGAGAAACAGCTTCGATCTATCGTAGAATCGGGAGAACACAAGAGGGTTAAAATCGGCACCAGCCCTCTCGCTGGTAACGCAAAGGTATGTATAGACCCTGATCGGTTGTTCGGTCGCCATCTCGCGGTGCTAGGAAATACAGGCAGCGGGAAGTCTTGTTCCGTCGCTGGGCTTATCCGCTGGTCATTGGAGCAAGCTCAACAAGAGAGCGATTCAGTTCCGAATGCTCGATTCATTGTTTTAGACCCTAATGGAGAATACACACGAGCTTTTTCAGATTCAAATGCCCCAGTGAAGGCGCGTATATTCAAGGTCACTCCAGATACTGAGTCTGGAGAACTTCTACTTCAGATTCCACTGTGGTTTTGGAATAGTGCTGAATGGTGTTCGATTACGCATGCCAGTCCAAAAACCCAGATGCCGACCTTAATTCAAGCGCTGCGTTTTGTCAAGGATGGTAAGCATCCACCAGCAGAAAAGAAAAGTCACGATACTCGACGTTTCCTGAGCACAATTCTTAGTACCATCCAAATTGAAAAAAATAATGGTAGTCCATGGGGGGCATTCCCTAAGCCAAAATCGTTCTTCGAAAAGTTGGAGAAATATAAGGTCGGGCTTGAACCCGAATTGCTGTCATTAACTGGCGAAGAAGAAACGGCGTTAAAAAATCTAATAGAATACATCGAGAGTCTTTGCAAGCCAAGAAAGGAGCAATATCCTCATTACGATTTTACCAAGCCTGAAATCGATATGCTGCTTAAGCTGGTTTCATCAGCACATTTCGCTTTTGGAGGCAATGAAAGTGACACCCTCCCAATAGATGTTGATGCACCGCTTGAATTCAGGGGAGATTCGCTGCTGCGTAGCGTAGAAGCTACTGCTGAGATGTTGAATGTGTCGGAATACGCCGAGACAATGCTGATTCGTATTCGGAGCCTCTTGGCTAATACCAGGATGAAGTCTATTATTGGTGATACTGAAAACCTCTCGTTACATGAGTGGTTGAGCACTTATATTGGAGAAGATTCAGCGAAAAACGGGTGCATAACTGTAATAGATCTATCCCTTGTACCGACAGAAGTGGTTCATATTATCACGGCTGTTATCGCCCGCGTAGTTTTTGAGGCGCTTCAACGATATCGAAAGCTGAACACGGTAACACTCCCGACGGTTCTGGTCATGGAGGAAGCACACATTTTTATAAGACGCTACAATGCGGATGCTGAAAATCGGGATGCAGCCTCGGTGTGTTGCCAAGTATTTGAACGAATTGCACGCGAGGGACGGAAGTTTGGCATAGGTCTCGTCCTGTCTTCTCAACGGCCTTCTGAGCTTTCACAAACGGTTCTTTCCCAGTGCAATACCTTTCTCTTACATCGAATCAGTAACGACCGAGACCAAGAGCTTGTTAACAAATTGGTTCCTGATAACCTAAGGGGATTGTTGCGGGAACTTCCATCCCTGCCATCGCAGAATGCAATCCTGTTGGGATGGGCATCTGAGTTACCTGTACTCGTAAAAATGAATGACTTACCCCAATTGCAACAACCGCATTCAGACGATCCAGATTTCTGGAACGTTTGGACTGGCAAGGATGTTGATGGGAACTCTGTCAAAAGGAACGCAGACTGGAAACCGATTGCCGATAATTGGCAAGGAAAATTCAAGTAGAGAAACAATGACCCGGAACAAAATACCCCCGCACATCAAACTCGACGAAAAGAACCATGTCGAAAACCCCCTGCATTCTCACCTAAACAGGCCAGACTGGAGCATAATCGCCCTCATGCAAGACCTGCTCACCGGCAAGAAGCGCGTCACCCCCTTGTTGGAGAATAGAACGCCATGATCAAAAAGGACAAAAGGTTGCAAATCCGCAACAGTACGGCGGAGGTTTTGATTTTCACCAC
>QNAG01000302.1 GCA_003641415.1 Candidatus Zixiibacteriota bacterium
AACAGTATCGGTTGAGCAATATCAGTGAAGTTGTGGTCAAGAAATCCTAAAACAATATTCACTCCTCCGTACAAAAGAAAAACAGTAGAGAAACCAAATGCCCACCAGTAGCTGAGTTTGAAAGAAAGCGGGCATTCTTTTTTTTGGGGATTCATATTATACTCCTGTTATAGCTTATTAACCAACTTCACCAAGCAATCCAGCGCCAATGAAGCCGGCATCATTCCCAAGAGAGGCTCTAACGATCGATAACTTTTCTACCGCCGTGTCAAAAGCCAGTTCCTTAATAGTTGCGGCAACCATTTCTACAAACCGTCCCCCCCCTTCGGCAATACCACCACCAATTACTACGACTTCCGGATTCAGAAGGTTCACAACTCCCGCCAAACCAGTTCCAAGGTAGCGGGCAGTTTCATCGATAGCACTTATCGCCAATTCGTCACCACCTTTGACAGCGGCGAACAGCTTTCGAATTGTCAGTCTCCCCAAATCGCCATCGAGAACCTTATCAAACACGGGTGTCATACCATTAGCCATTGCGTCACGGAGGCGACCAAGTATCGCTTTTGATGCGCAATAACCTTCAATACTACCTGGAATACCCGAGTGTACAATCGAAGAATTGAAATTTATACTCATGTGGCCCAATTCTCCCGCAGTATAGTTGGCTCCACGCCAGAGCTTTCCATTGATCACGATAGCTCCGCCAACACCTGTACCAACTGTTAAGCAGACAACCGATTGGGCACCCTGAGCGGCACCAAACTTCAATTCAGCAAGGGCCATCACATTGACATCGTTATCAACCCATATGGGCATATTGAGATGTTCTCTGAGTGATTTCCCTACTTCCATTCCCTGCCAACCATCAATGTTGGGACAAGTGCCGATCACTTGCCCTGTGCTAAAATTGACTGCGCCGGGGGTACCTACACCAAGGTGCCGGACATCATAATCCTCCTCGGCTGCGAAATACATAAGTCTTTCCGCTATGTTGGTAACCAGATGCATCAGCGGCTTGGCTCCTTTCTCAGCCATTGTCGGACGTTGCTCCTTATGTAAGACCTTCCCTGTTTCGTCAAAGAGTCCAAATTTAATTGATGTACCCCCGATATCGATACCTGCAAAAACTCGGCTATTTTCCATAATTATCTCGTTTAGAGTTTTTCACAAGTTCGAGGTCATTCATATAGACACTAATAGACACTAATAAAATCAATTCAAATATCATGGTATGGTTCTTGCTCTCAAGTATTCAACTAACGTGTCTCGTGGAATCGTCTCCTGTATATCCTCTGCCTTCAGCCATTCCTCACGCTTTGTTGTCTCACGTGCTTTTTGCCGACCGGCTGCGAGATTCTTTACTGTCACTGCACCCGCATCAAACTCATCCGACCCGGCAATCACCGCAAACGGAATCCCCACCTTGTCGCCATACTTGATTTGCTTCGTTAGATTCTTTGTGTCGCCGGAATATATTTCAGACGGAACACCCGCCTCTCTTAACTCACGAACGATCTGAAGATACTGCGGAAGACGATCACGATCCATTACCGTTACCAAAACCACTGATGTTGCTGTGGTTACTTCGAGTATCTGAAGAGCCAGTAACGCTGCCAATAGACGATCCGGGCCCACCGATGATCCGACGCCGGGTACCTGCTGACCCTGAAACCGCCCGACCAGATTGTCATATCGTCCACCACTGAAAATTGAACCATATTCTGGAAGATCAAGCAGCGTTGTCTCCCAAACTGGTCCGGTGTAATAGCCTAAACCACGCACAATGGTCAGGTCTATAGCTGTCGAGGAGTCACTGATATTCATCGCCGAAAGGTAGTCCTGGATTTCACGTAATTCGTTTATTCCCGTTCGTGATACCTCGACATCCCCCAACAACTCCTCCGCTTTGACAAGTTGTTGGTCTTTGGCCAGAGACGCAATATCAAGGAATCTCTCAATTTGTTCAATATGCGCCGTTTTAAGACCCAACCCTTTAATCTTGTCACCAGATTTGTCAGTACGACCGGGACCGAGTTCCTTGATAACCGCCTCGCGACCTTGCTTCTCCAGCTTGTCGATGACGCGCATAACATCCGGCCCCTGATCGAGAGATATACCAACATATTCAATCAAACCATTGAGAATCTTGCGGTCGGAAAAGCGTACCTTAAAGCGTTTGATTCCAATGTGATCGAGCATCGTCACCATGGCAGCTATAATTTCCGCATCCGCCAAAAGATTTTGTGTTCCCACAATATCAATATCAAACTGCATAAACTCCCGGAACCGCCCTGGACCGGGCTTGTCTACCCGCCATGCATTGCCATACTGATACCGACGAAAAGGCAATGCCAACGTTGAGTTACCCGCCACATAACGAGCCAGCGATACTGTGAATTCATATCTCAAAGCCATGTCAACGTTATCCGGTCCGGTAAAACCAAACAGTTCCGACAACGAGTCCTCGTTATAGTGCGGACCCAACAAAGTCTCAGCAAACTCAAGTGAAGCAGTCTGGAGCGGCAGAAAACCCATCAACTCTACTGTTTCACACAGCTTTCTTATCATTTTAGCACGGGCAATCTGCTCACCAGGTGGATAGTCCCGAAATCCCTTAAGCACTTGCGGCTTGACTCTCTTCTGTTTTGCTTTCTTCTGATTGACCATACGGCTTCTCTATTGCTTTACAACAAGTCAAACGTTGTCTCTTTTCAAAGGTTTAATTTAAGCTATTTGATTTAGTAGGAAAGTTTTTTCTACACTATCGGAAACAGAGAAATAATGTTTGTGTAGTAAACAAAATATCTAAGGCTATCCCAAAAATTGCATATGGTTATTTATGCTCGCGAGCATCTCAAGATTTTATCTTCTATTTTCGTGTAGTTTCTGTCTTTGTGTCGCATATAGTCGGGAATGTCCAAACACAACTTCTATGATAGCCTCAATACTTCTGCCGTCGTTCGACCAGGTAATTAGAGCCATCGCGGGCTTTAGTGGCTTTCTTAAGATCAGCCAACATCCGAGACATTTCCCCCATGTGAGAAAATGTGCCGTTCGTATTAAGAAGAACAGCAATTGATATTGTCAGGACAGAAAAATTCTCAACCTCT
>QNAG01000303.1 GCA_003641415.1 Candidatus Zixiibacteriota bacterium
ATACCACTCTGCAATTTTTTCATAGTAAGCAAGGGGATTATCCTCTCCATAAGTTAAGCGAGCAACCAAATGGTGCAGGACTAAATCATGTAAATGAACAATGCCACCATATTTCTTAAGCAACTCCAACATATAAAGATGGAAATCAACATTATTTCCCATGTGAAAAATAACTAGATCGTAGTCCTCCAGACAATCCGTATCAATCGAATTCAGGTTGAATATCTTAAAGTTGGACAGTTCCGCAATAGACCCAGTTTCTATATTGGTGAAAAGGTCGATATTGAAATCTTCCCCCCTTAAGCCATTAACCAGACCGATAGCATAATCGGCAATGCCGGTTTGTTGTGGAGGAAGGGGGGTGACAATAGCCAGATTCATTTTAAATTATCCAGAACCAAGCGTTGGATAATAATATCCCAACAAATTTTTTCGGCAAATTTCCGACCTCTGACACCCATACCAACAAGATCCCTGACTGATAATGAATCCACCGTAGCAAGTGCTTCTGCAACTGCTGCTACCGTATTATTACAGACGATACCCGCTTGTGAACGAGTCACAATTTTTTCAACCTCCCCACTGTCACAGCAGGTGATGACCGGTTTTTCTGCAAGGAACGCCTCGATGGTTGCATAACCGTAATCTTCATCTACCGGAGCGTAAAATACGGCCCTGGCTTGTGCCAGGTGTTGCAACAGTTCTTGATCAGAAACATAGCCAGTTAATCGGCAGTTGTCCTGTAAATCTAACGCTATGACCAACTCCTGTAACCGATCAGATTCAGGACCAGTACCAACGATAACAGCTTTTGTCTCTTTTCCAACCAGAGCATGGATGAGTAAATCAACCCGTTTCATCTTATCCAAACGACCTATATAGAGGATATAATCCCCATAATCTCCCGGGATGATATGGTCGACTAGTTTCGGTGGTGGGTAAAGAACCGGAGCATGAAAATTGTTGTACTTTTCAAGCCGGTTGGAAACAGTTTCAGCTATAGTGAAAACATTTTGACATTCCTGCAAAAAAACATTATCAAGTTCCCTGATTTTATTACGAATAATTTTAGCATCGGGCTGACTATGCATTCCATCATATTCCGACTGTTCCAGGTCATATAATACCCGGTGTTGATGAACCAACCAAAGTACTTTGTTGGGATGTTGTACCGCATAGGTAGGAAATTTGGTCGGAATGACCAGATCAATCAAAGTCCCCGTAGCTTCGTTTAAATCCAGTAACCGCCACGCCATGATGGCATTAAGAATCTGTGGTTCAGGATACCACTTGAATGGCAACTGAACCAGCTCAGCCTTAATCCCATCAATCTTATTGATCTGCTCAACCAGGACCTCATTGAATATTTCTGCGCCGCCGCGAACAAATGGGACCTGTGCCCCTAATACCAGAACGTGTTTCATTCTTTGTATCCAATAACAGAAAAATCCATTTCATTATCCAACTGTAGTTTCAATTGTTTGTCAGTTGTTACAGCAGGATAATGATCAGAATACTTATGTAATCGTATCACTTCAACTCGGGTAAACCCTCGCTGCTGAGCAAGAAACTGCATCGTTGCAGGAACAATTGGATTTCTATGAGTAGGATCAGTGTAAAAGAGGTGGGCACCAACGATAAGATTTTCAGGATTCGGAGTTTCAAAAATAATAATTCCACCAGGTTTTAACACGCGAAAGGATTCATCAAGAAGGGCAATGAGAGTTTCAAAAGGGAGATGTTCAATAATATGAAAGCCGCTGACAACAGACAGGGAATTGTTTTTCACATCACTCAGATAATCAATAACATCTGCTTCCAGTACATCAAAATTCAGTGCTTGACACTGGGCAATCATAATACGGTTTAAATCGACCCCCTTAATGACCGCTTTCTGTTCTTCTAAAAGTTCAAGCCATTCGCCACGACCACAGCCAACATCAAGCATGGGGCTTACGTCGGTGGCATGCAGAGCAACTTTGACATAAGGGAGATAAACCTGTAGTCGCTGTTTGACATCTTCACGCGAACCCCGGAAACGTTCTTCAAAACTGACATACATAGCATCTAAAAAATGGTCTTCCTCCGTCAATATTTTTTCAATCTGCTGGGTGGAGACGGCTTCAGGCAATCGGCTACGAGCTTCTTCAAGAAAATCTTTCATTCGCCGTTGAATATCGACAAATGAAAGTCTAGATATTGTCAGTTGGGCAGACATCTCTCTCAGATTATCATCCTGCTGTGCAACATGTTCATTGAGTGTACTAATTTGTTGCATAAAGGTAGTTCTGATATATTCCAGATGCTGCAATCTGGTTTCAGCCTGATGTACCTCCATCTCAAGGGACTGGAGTTGCAGATAGAATTTGGGCAGGCTCAATGCTGCTACTGATAGCCGCATCAGCCTGCCAATGATGGGAAGCTTATAACTACGGTGGATTAAAAAAGGAATTAATAACCCCTTGATTTGGCCCTTTCCACGACGCCCCTCAGGTGAGAATCGCAGATTTCCAAGAATATCAATTTTAGTAATCCGACCCTCCCTGAGTGCGGCTAAATAATTCTCCATGCCATCAGGGTCGGGGGCTCGGTGTAGGGCAGCAACGTAGGCAACATAAATAAATTCGGCACCATGATAGAGCAACAGTTCTTTTAACGTGTAACTTTTCTTGGTTCGAAAATTAACAAACTTTCCAGGTTGTGGCTGCTGAACTTCTGTGCGGATTTGAGCAATGATTTCATTGGTATTTATTGGCTCTACATTCATCTTATCCACTATTGATCACCATGTTTAGAGAGGGGGGAAGGGTGATAAACTTAATCATGCAAGAGGACTGAAAACAATGGACTAGAGAAATTTATTACTTAATTACCAACAACGTAATCCAACCATATTCGAGCCTGTTGCAGATCAAATACTATTTTAATTTTATTAATTTCGGAGCGGGTCAACAAGATTTCCGAAAGGAGTAAATCTTCCAAAGAGGTAACCCCAAGTTTGGTTGACTGTTCCTCAGAATAATAGGCTTCCCGCGCTTCATCAACTGCAATAGTTGCACTAAGTAGACGACTCTTCCCTGATGTGAGCTGTTGAAAACGTGTTTTCA
>QNAG01000304.1 GCA_003641415.1 Candidatus Zixiibacteriota bacterium
GACCAAATGTTAGCTTAGGCACAGTTTATGTCCGGTTCAAGGAACCCAATGTCAATGATGTTCTCAATGCGAAGGCAACCGAGGTCAGCTATTCAATCCCTTCGGGGCTTCTTATGAAGGAGTTCAACAATCAATCATGGGACTTCAAATTGGCGGCAGCGTCAGCGGAGTTCGCAGAGATTCTTCGCAAGTCATACTGGGCAAAAGGCTCCAAACTCGACAATGTTCTTGAGTTGGTCAAGGAGATAATGATTGAGACGGACTCACCAGATATTATCGAACTGATGAGTCTTGTATCAAAAGCCAAACAGTACGAAAATCAGCTTGCCGAGAGATAATCTGAAAATATGGTATAGGTGTAATGTCTCAAGAGGACGGTGAGAAAATAAATTTCTCCGTCCTTCATTATTTTATGAAATATAACCTACTAATGTCCATCTCTCTTGGTCGGTTAGAGTCCTCCAACTCTAGTATGGATAATTATACCGTTATTACCAACCGCCCATCCATCGGTATCATTGTGAAAGTAGACACCAAAGAGGTCATCATTAACACCGCTTGGTTGGTTTATCCAATTGAATCCGTCTTCTGAGAAAAGAACTGTACCGGAAGAGCCAACCGCCCAGACTTTTCCGCTTGGTGCAAAAGATAAATCATATAAAACAGCGTTAGTATAAGGCCCGATTGATGTCCATGTAATACCGGCATTGTCAGTGTACAAAATAGTTCCCGACAAGCCAACGATCCATCCGGTAGTGTTGCTGAGAAACTTTAGATTCTTCAGATCCTTAGAAACACCACTTACCTGAGAGTTCCAGGTAGCACCACCATCATCAGTAAACAGAATCAATCCAGCGTCACCCACGATCCATCCACTGTCTATACTAACAAATTGTACGCCGCTGAGGTATAGCGATGTATTAGAGTTCTGCAGAGACCAAGCATCCCCGCCATTAGTAGTGTGAACAATGTACCCAGCCCGCCCGACTGCCCAGCCGGCACTGGCATCCGTGAAATGCACAGAGTTTAAATCAAGAGTATCCGGGGGGTTCTGCGCTACCCAGTTTGATCCGCCATCGATGGTTTTGATTATATAGCCATATTTTCCCACTGCGTATCCGGTTTGGGTATCAAGGAACTGGACATCGCCCAGCATATGGTCAAGCTGGTCAAGGTCCTGCCGCTCCCAAGTTTCACCACCATCAACTGTGGCAAGGACATAGCCTGTCATGCTACTCCCCCCGACATTTCCAACCATCCAGCCATGGATATCATCCATGAAAGTAATGGCTCGCAATCCCTGTTCATGCGGATGCTCTATTACTTCCCAACTGGAAACAGTAAGGCTGCAGGGAACCATGCTAACGCTAGCGGACTGCGGCGATGTAACCATTATCGTATCAAGGTAGAGTCCGACTGACAATCCGGTATGATCAGCAGTGACAATAATTTCATCTGGTACTGATCCACTCTGATGATCACAGGAAAGCCACGAAGATGATGAACTAAGAGTAAAGTCGGACTCGGCATTGTGTTCAGCAGTGATAGTTAGCAACTGTGGAGCAGGAGGATTCAGACCTCGAACAGCAACAAAATTAAGATATGTCGGAGTTGTGATAATCTTGCTTGTCACCACTAAAGAAACCTCTACATATTGAGGTGAATTTACTGCTTGTGGTGAAGTAAAATAAATCGTGTCAATATACTCTCCGACTGAAAGGGCGCCTACACTCATCTGAACCCACAAAGTATCAGGCGCAAGTCCGGTTATTGTATCAATAGCGGACCCCCCTTTTTTGCCAATAGACAGCCAGATGGACGAATCTGGGCCAGTAGCTGTATATGTCAGAATACCGTCTCCATTGCTTGTTAAATAAACGAAAGTAACCGCATGCTGTGGTGTTGTATATACAGTTGTAGAGTCAGAAATTACTGTAGGATTAATAACTAATGTCAATGAATTCGAGGATACTGTTTCTTTCCCGCACCCTGCAAGTAGTGAAATAACGTAACATGTTACTATAATATTAAATATAACCTTGAAACCGCATTTAGCTCTCATCATTTGTAATCTTCCTTTCATATATATTTCTTATACAATAGGATAAGGTCATATTGAATGTCAACGGCAATCACTCGGAGTCATTATGAAAGAAACACTTTAGCCTTTATTCAATGCTTCGAAAGAAAGACGCATCATCCTGTTACTATGTGTAACAAAAATGATACACTTGTACCACTCAAAATGCAGCGTCGGTTGGGAATCTCATGGCACGATTCTTCTATACCAAGGGGAAGTTCTTTCGATCTATACCAATTGGACATGCTTGCATATACTGACAGCTGTCAACCAACTTAAACCTTGTCATCTTAACGTCCGTCTCGTAATTTTATATGTGGAGTTCTAATGTCAATACTGAGAAAAGTCGAAGTATGACGTAGAAAGGACAGGGGCTTTGTGTCCCTGCCAGGGATAAAGTCGAAAGCTCCAAGTTTCAACCGATTCAATCGGAGAAAGGCAAAAACAACGAAATGCCAGTAAGCGAATCAGCCAAACGAACAAATTTCATTCGCGACATAATCGACGAAGACATCCGTAATAATAAAAACCAGGGTCGGGTCCACACTCGTTTTCCCCCTGAACCGAATGGCTACCTTCACATAGGCCACGCCAAATCAATTTGCCTGAATTTTGGCATTGCCGCCGATTATGGCGGATTGTGTAATCTTCGCTTTGACGACACTAATCCCAGCAAAGAAGAAATTGAATACGTCGATTCGATAATGGATAATATCCATTGGCTTGGCTTTGACTGGGATGACCGCCTTTTCTACGCTTCTGACTACTTTGACCAACTCTACGAATTTGCTCTGAAGCTCATCAAAGACGGAAAAGCATATGTAGAAGATCTGTCCGCAGAGGAAATCAGGGAATATCGTGGTACCTTGACTGAACCGGGCAAGGAAAGTCCGTACCGCAATCGTTCGGTTGAGGAGAATTTGGACCTGTTTGAACGGATGCGAGCTGGCGAGTTCGAGGATGGTTCCCGGGTGTTGCGGGCC
>QNAG01000305.1 GCA_003641415.1 Candidatus Zixiibacteriota bacterium
TGAGCTTAAAGAGAAGGGCCAAATAGCTGACAGGGTAATTGAAACAAGTGATGGGTTTCACGTGATTATGCTTGTGGGGAGACGATCTGAGATCAAGAAAGAACTGAAAGACCTGGCTCCCGCTCTTAAAAGACGGATGAAAAAAGAAGAGCTTGCGAAAAGGCGAGAAGCACTCATCGAAGAAGTAAAGAAAAAAAGTAATATTACTATTGATGACGCAGCATTTGCCCAATTAATCAGGGAAATGAATGAGGCAGAAAAGGATGTTGTGGGGCAAAGGGGTGGATTCTCAAGAGCTCAGAGAAGGACAAGACCACCTGCACTACCGAGATGAGGAGGGTTTGTTATTCGTGAAGTTTTGGGATTCGATTGAGGGGAAGGAGTGGGATGGTCAGTATTACATAGAAGAGAAGAAGAAACATTAGTATGAGGAGAATAATCATGTTACTCAGACCCGGGAAATATTTTATTTGGGAATGGAGGGGAGCAGTAATAATCCTTGCCTTTTCTCTCATCTTTTGCATGGTATTCGGGGCTCGTGCCTTTGCTGGTTTGCCGGAGCCAGGGATAGTGCTGTACGGGAAAGTATTTGATGAAACTGGAGCGCTGGTAACTACAGGGGAACTTGAGTGGACCTTTTCACCGGTTTCTGGCGGGAATCCAGTGTCGGTATCTACAATGTTGAGTCAGATTGATGCCGAAGGGGGACCTTATTCTTACAGGGTGACCATACCACTGGAATCAGAATTACCTGGGGTCACATCTTCGGGAAATGCGATTCCGATATCCGAGGCTGCTTATGAATATACTCGCACAGGGCTTCTGAAAGGAACAAGTATTAGTAGGACGGACACAGTTGTAATTTCAACGGACAGTCGAGGAACGTTTGAACTGGTAACAATTGGTAGCCCGGCTATAACTGATAACGATGGTGATGAAATGGATGATAACTGGGAGCAATTGATTGTAAACGCGGATCCTAACGATGGAATTAACAGTATTGAAGATGTCCTGGGGGACGACGACTTCGATAATGACGGTGAGAGCAACGCTACGGAATACCAGCACGGAACTGACCCATCCGATGCGATGTCAACCTTTGATCCCCGAAATGCTTATACTTCCTTTCATTTTGAGATTTACCGGGGAGCAGAGCAAACCGAAGATGGGAGTTTTGTTGATTCATTCTGGGGAGCTAAACTTGTTTGCTGGCCCAGGGAAGGAGAGATTTTTGAATCGGGAAACCTCTTTAAACCCCAAGGCACCGAAGGAGAAGCGGTTGTGGAACTCACTGCCAGTGGTAGTGGAGATCTGGCGATGTGTGTTGAAACTGACTATGAGAATGTTACAGAACTCATGGATGACTATATTTCGGGAAAGTATCGTGTTGATTTGATAGCTAATGATGGTGGTGATTCGTTTCATTTGAGGTTCAAGATAAAGGTGCCAAATTATGGGGAAGAGAATTTTCCGCAATATGTGAAAGTGGAGAGCTTGGCTCCCGGAGAAATAGATGTTCCCGTTGCCCCCTTGCTGGTATTTGACTCGGGGATGTGGGACTACCTTCAGATAACAGAAACGGCTACCGGAAAGCAGGCGTACTTCCACTTCAGGGATGGTGACGATGTTCCTGCAGATAGTCATCAGATCCCGGAGGAAGCGGCATTGGATCATGGGACAGCGTACACTCTTGGAGTCGACATTAATCGCTGGGGAACAAGGTGGCTTGGAAGTCAGACTATATTGGATTTTGTAACAGTCGGAACTCCGTGTGATTGTGACCTCGATCACGATGGCGATGTAGATGGCCAAGACCTGGCTCTCTTCCTGGATGCTTTCGGGTATGCTATTGGCGATACGGAGTATAATCCTGAAGCGGATTTTGACAATAATGACATCGTGGATTCTGATGATTTGTCTATATTTGCTGGAGACTACGGAAAAAGTGGATGTGAACCTAGGCCGTAAAAGGGTTCCCGGATTACTCCTTCGAGGCTTTATGTAGGCGCTAGAACGGGGGAATTATTTGTTAATTGATGAAATCAAAACAGGCTCAAAAATGTTGAGGGGAGGAGGTATTGAATCATGAAAAGGCGATTACTTTTAGCAGTATGGATCATAGTTTTGCAAGTATTTGTGAATCTCGGCAGTGCTAATGCTATTTATATGTCGGGCTGTGACGCATGGACGTATTCTTCGGGTGATAACGTCGATACAGAAGTTTGGGATGAAATTTATGCCTATGCCTCTTATTCGCCGGATACCGAAACCAAAGCTGAGGCAGAAGCCCAGGCAGATGGGTGGAACTTAGGTGTTCGATCTTGGGCAATGAGTGACAAAACCAACTTATACAGTGCGGGCGCCTCGGCATATTTTGAGCAAGAATTCGAGATTATCGGGGATAGCCCTAGCTTGACATTTTCTTACTCGGGAGACCTGCAGGTTACTATTAATGGAAGTTATCCAACTGAAAACGACTATCCTTGGTATGATGACTGGGGTGCTAGTGTTGAAATAGAAGCGTATGATTATGTTGGAACCGAGGAAGGCCAAGGGAATTCCTATTTTCAGCAGTATGAGTTTTTTGACGAACCTGACTCTCAACACTATGAGGACACCTTCGTTTTTACTTATGATGATATGATTGCTGAGGGTCTAGTTAGCACAGGAGATATAATTAACATAACCGTGAGCTTATTGAGCGATACTTCTGCTTACGACCTGTATCTGGCCAATAAAGTTGAGTTAAACGCTGATTTTTATCACACTTTGTCCCTTGTTGGTGTATCTGATATGCAACCTGTAGATCCTCCAGGCTCAGCAGCTCCTGTTCCAGAACCTGCTACTTTGTTCCTGGTTGGTATCGGTCTTGTGGGAATTGCGGGAATAAGAGAGAAGGTTTTTCGATAAGTCAGAAAGAGCAGGGTTAGGTACATGTGATTTGCGATAGCGTGTCATTTTTCTCAAATCTTGTGCGGAAGAATGCTAAGCGTATCTTAAATGACCTACCTTGTCTGGGTTAGTGATAGGATCCAGTATCGCATAAACGTATCGGAAA
>QNAG01000306.1 GCA_003641415.1 Candidatus Zixiibacteriota bacterium
CTGCCAGAGCCAGACGGGAGGCGAAGGCAGCATACAAAAGTGTATATCTCAAAGGCACGGTTGAGAGTCGGTTTCTCTATGCAACGCTTCTCTCCACCGACCTGCTGCCGTTTGGACATCTTGGCTACCGCCTGGTGGTACTGCCGATTGAGCCTGAAGGGGACCACTACAACTTGATTGACGCGCACGAGGCTCGTAGGCGGGGTTTTCTAAATCTGGCCCGGTGGTTGGAAAATGTGGAGCATGAGTGGGTAAAGCGGCGCAGTGCAAAAGCGGAGCAGATGACTGCAATTGAATGGCTGGATTATCGGAGAAAATTGACGGGACGGGATCCTGAATCCAAGTATCGGGTAATCTATCCCGATGTAAATCGGATTATGCTTGCCTGCGTAGTTCATTCAACTGAAGAAATTGACATCAACATCGGTGAGCAACAAGTGCACGCTGTAGCTTTCGCTACCGATTACACGACTTATGGAATGGAAACCAATAGCCGAGATGAAGCGTTCTTCGTGTGTACGACCTTGAATTCATCACTTATTGACCATTGTTTGGAACCGTGGCGGCGAAGGGGCCAGAAAGCGCACCCACACGTTGTCAAGAAAATCTTTGATGTCGCACCCATCCCTCAATTCGATGCGGCGAATCCCATGCACCGGCGGTTGGCGGAATTAGGCGAGCAATGCAGCACCAAGGTGGCGCAGTGGCTGGCAGGCGGCGGGAGAGGTAAGACAACCAGCATCGGCAAATTGCGGGGGATGGTGCGCGAGATGCTGGAGAATGAGCTGAAAGAAATTGACGGTTTGGTCGAAGAGATCTTAGGGTAATAAGTTATCAGTGTATTCGCATTAGAAATTATCCATCTAACGGCTTGGCGGTGAGGGGTGAACCCCTTGCAAGAGGCCTAAATTAGGAGTATCCAATGCAAGATTTCACCGTCAGGGCGTCTCAGAAAATATCTTCAGCTCAGTTGTCTCCGTAAATTGTCATAGTCGATGTAGATGATAAACATTCACATCTAGCTGGGGTGCTGCGAGAGTGAAATTACGCGCAGTCGTTTCGGCGTCGGATGCATCCACTGGCTACATGTGGTTACATTACTGCATCTTCTGTTTGAGACTTTTCGCACGATTTTTTAGAAAATCATTAAGGCTTTTGGTTTCTTCGGCAGAGTAGATACGATATTTTTGATCGCTTTCTTCAAACCTAATACTGTTCAGGAGGCCAGTTTTGCTCAATTTACACTTTTGTCTGGCATACATTCTACCATCAATAAGTTGATATCGAGGAGATTCAAGTTCTGCCACAAGAGGATCATTTTTATAACGAACCCAATAGTATGTATCATAATAGACACCGACTTGGTTTTCATAAAGGATAAGATAGTGTAAGGTAAATTCACCGTCACTGACGAATTGAACATTATGTTCAAATTTTAATTCTGTCGTGTCCTCGGGTAATACTTCAGGTAAATCAAAGTAGCCTGACCAGAAAGCCGTTTCAACACGATCTTTCCTACTTTCTTTATCAAGTGAGATTTCTCTAGTACTTCGGCTACCAGACAGGGTGTCACTTTCAACAAGAGCAAGTAAAATTGACTGTCAAACTGTAAAAAAAACGTTCTAAAAAGTCCCGGCCCCCTACGCAACCAGGTGGATTGAGTAGTTAGGCCATACGGGAGCATTCATTTCAAGACTCTTACTACCTCGGCCAGAAGCACATCGAGATCATTTTTGAAGTTCACTTGAGTTCTGTTCGGCAGCACCTCCTTCCTGCGAATATGAGAGTGCAGATGCGAATCCGCAATCGCTCTCAGTGAAGCGTTCAAATGTTGCATAGACTTCTTGAAAGATTTGCCTCCATAGTTGCTTGCGACCTGTGGGAAAGTAGATAAACCGAAAACTGGGGGAATATGGTCTACGATAGCTCGTGTCAACATTGCAACAGCGAAGCAACATCTGTGTTTGTAACAGGTATTCAGTTCCTCACAGAGCTCAATAAGCTTTGTCAGGTCAAAATCCTGGCACGAAAGACTCCGAAGTTCATTGATTCGATAGGGGTCAACATATGTGAGTTCCTCGGTCGCTTCTTTGGCCAAGGCTTCGTGCTCCTTTCCGGTCTCTTTCGTGATGGATCGCATTCTTGCTACTACACGCTCATGGCGCCTTCGCTCAAGCTCTTCTTTGGCCTGCGGGCTATATGGAGCAGCTATCTGTAATCGGTCGTCATCAAGTTCCTTTGCAATCCTATTCCGTTCGGCAATGGAGCCTTTGCCAGCGAGTAATCTGTTTAACTTATCGTCATCCTCGTTTGACATATTTATCTCTCCGACACTCCGATAGTGAGCCGCTGTTGGCCATCTACAATCAATAAACGCGGCACTTTTTGTTTCGAATCTATGCCTATTTGTCTGTGGCCATCAGCCAGGCCATTTTCCCAAAACAGTAAATATCCCACAGGGAATCCTTTGTACATCGAGTCAAATAGATCTCTGACTTTTGCTGGTTTCCACACAAACGGACGCTGAATGTCGGGAAGACCAATCTCACCCATATCGATGTCTTCGATCAGTTTGGCAAGGGAATACCCCACTTCTTTGAACAAGGTAGCTTTCATTTGACCTCCTTAGGTACGGGTTACAAAAGTATAGAAAGCAGCTTAACGCCATCGAGCCCACCTGCGGGAAAACCGGGCATCTTATGAGACCGCCAATTTCTATGCACTTCTGTTGAAAGAAGGATATTATCACTTTCTTTCAAGATTTCCGATCTTGCCCATATTTATGAAGGCGCCCATAAATTTTTCAGGTACGCCCATATTTCATGGGCGAGGCCCATACCAAGTTCCCTTTTCTCTTCCCTGTTGTCAAGTTTCCCCCTACTCACCAGTTACAAGGGAAGTCGAGCTCCTTGATGGATGATAACATCCATATAGAACCGCACGGGAACCCACATCAGGTTGATGCGATTGTCGGATTTCCCTGCAAGACCCATTTTGCGCAGAGGCCGGTTAATGAGCTCCTCCTACTGCTGGACAATTCCTTCAGCCCAGTGGAC
>QNAG01000307.1 GCA_003641415.1 Candidatus Zixiibacteriota bacterium
AATTCTCGCATAACCAACTGATATTTCAGGAGAAACGTTGTACGCGGTAATGACCTTCAGCAGCAGGCCATGTTCAGCTATATTTCCCCGGAAGCACGGGTTCCCAAGGATCACCCGTTGCGTCCGATCCGCATCATGGTCGATAACGCACTGGTTGATCTGGCTCCTCTGTTTAAGGGGATGTACTCACGCACTGGCCGTCCATCGACTCCGCCGGAACAGCTCCTGCGGGCACTGCTGCTGCAAATTCTCTACTCCATCCGTAGGCTGGTGGAGCAGTTGGAATACAACCTGTTATTTCGTTGGTTCGTCGCCTTGTCGATGGATAACAAGATCTGGGATCATTCGATCTTTTCCAAGAACCGGGACCGCCTGATCGCCTATGACGTTGCCACTGAGTTCTTTATCACAATCAGACGCCAGGCGGAAAAAGCGGGCCTGCTCTCAAATGAGCATTTCACCGTCGATGGGACCCTGATCGAAGCCTGGGCCTCGATGAAGAGCTTTTGTCCCAAGGACGATGAAGACTAAGACCCGCCAGCAGATGGCGGTCGTAACGCTGAGATCGATTTCAAAGGACAGAAACGTAAAAACGATACGCACCAATCAACAACCGATCCGGATGCCCGGTTGCTCAGAAAGGGCAAAGGCAAAGAAGCCAAACTCTGCTTCATGGAACACGCCCTGATGGAGAACCGCAACGGACTGGTTGTTGATAGTCGTCTGACCCAGGTAACCGGCACGGCAGAACGAGATGCTGCCCTAGCAGGCCGTTGAAAAACTAACCGATAGTTAACCTTTTCTACCTGAAAATAATTTTTTGATCTTTGACAATCTGTTTTCGTCGGCTCCGGAAGCTTTATATGTGTTCTGGGAGCAAAAATCTCGATTCTGTTGTGGTTACGGGGATATTTTTCCCCTTTTTGGCATCATAATCCCCAAATCAGGGTTCTCATCCTGACCAGATTATATGCTGCTGCCGCCAAGGTAAAGTCACACTCAACGCGCTCAAGACCTCGATGCTTGGTCTTTCGCAGAACTCAGGTGGTTTTCATCCAACCAAAGATCTCCTCAACCCGTTTGCGAATCTTCAAGCTTGTTTGATAACCAGCATGCCGGGTTGTTCGTTTATCGATTGCTGTTCCTTTGGTCTTCTGGGCAACATGAGGTGTTGCTCGTAACCGGCGCAGTTCTTTTACAAAAGAGACAATATCGTAGCCTCTGTCGGCACCGAGAGTTATTTGTTTTACCCCAGGGACATCTTCAATCATCTCCAGAGCGGCACTCCGTTCTGCTGTACCGGTGGCTTGTGTCAGCCGACTGTCAACAACCAAGCCACTGCGGTTCTCCATCAGGGCATGTCCCATAAAGCAGAGTTTTGCTTCTTTACCCTTGCCCTTTTTGAGCAGTCGAGCCTCTGGATCGGTTGTCGATTGATGGGTGTCATTTTTCCGTTTCTCACCCTTGAAATCAACCTCGGAGTTACGACCACCCCCAGTTGGAGGGTCTTGATCATCTTTAGGTCGGAAACTTTTCATTGAAGCCCAAGCTTCTATCAGGGTGCCATCAACAGTAAAATGCTCATTTGACAGCAAGTCGGCTCTTTCTGCTTGATGTCTTATGGTCTCAAAGAACTTTGTAGCAACATCATGTTCGATCAAACGGTCCCGGTTTTTGGAAAAAACAGAATGATTCCAAACCTCGTCATCCATGGACAGACCGACGAACCAACGAAACAACAGATTGTACTCCAATTGCTCTACCAATATCCGCTCACTGCGGATGGAGTAGAAGATTTGTAGTAGTAATGCCCGTAAGATCTGCTCCGGCGGAATCGATGGTCGACCAGTATGCGAATACATCTCCTTAAATAAAGGAGCCAGATCAAACAGTGCATTATCAACCATGATCTGAATCGGACGCAACGGATGATCCTTGGGAACCCGTGCTTCCGGGGAAATATAGCTGAACATGGCCTGCTGCTGAAGGTCATTACCGCGTACAACGTTTCTCCTGAAATATCAGTTGGTTATGCGAGAATTATAACAAATTTAAAATTTAATCCATAGTAAAATCAGAGGCTTTGGTGAATTGTTTTTCAACAGCCTGCTAGAGATGGTCGAAGATATCCCGGGAACGAAACAGATCACTCTTGGTGCCGACAAGGGGTACGATGCTGCCGCCTTCGTCAAAGAATTGCGCCGGTTACGAGCAAAACCACATGTGGCCCAGAAAAGCAAAGGATCAGCCATCGACAAACGCACAACCCGACATGAGGGTTGTCAAGTTAGCTTGAAAAGTACGCAAGCGCGTCGAAGAGATCTTCGGCTGGATGAAGACAACCGGTGTACTGAGGAAAACATGACACCGAGGCCTTGTGCGAGTCGAAAGTACATTCACCCTAGCCGCAGCTGCATATAATCTGGTCAGGATGCGTAACATCATCTGGGCACCATAGCGACAAAAGAGGCAATAGCAAATCATGAACACAGTAATATCGGGGCAACCGTCTCCAAAACTCGGGTAAAACGCTCGGATTCAACGAAAAACAGATTGTCAAAGATCAAAAATTTGCGTTTCGGGAGAAAATGGCCGCTCCTGACTCGTTTTTCAACGTCCTGCTAAATGACAAAATTGAGGATGTATGCCAACATCTCCCAGATGAATAGTTCCTTTCCTTGGTCTCAGATTCCAGTCTGCTATCGAAGTTATCTGTCACTCGGCAGCCAGATAGCCCATGAACTTGCTACACTGATCAGTTATTATAAAATTTCGGTGCTATCCACCAAAAGAAGGTGGATGTGACATAGCTTGACACACTGGCATGAGAACATAGCTCCAAAAGGAGGTATGTTCATGAATCTCAATCAATTTCGCAATATGTTTCCAGATGAGGCCAAATCTCGAAAATATCTGGAGAAGGTTATCTGGCCTTCGGGTCGTGCCTGTCCTCACTGTGGTTGTTTGAAGTCCTGGCCACTCAAAGGAGAATCGTCCAGAGCTGGTCTTTACGAATGCAGTGGTTGCAATGGTCAGTTTACAGTAACA
>QNAG01000308.1 GCA_003641415.1 Candidatus Zixiibacteriota bacterium
AACATGTTGGTAGCTGTTCTCAGGAGCCCTCCAAAACCCCGATGTTCTACTATCCTTTGACGTCTCTTCCATTCTTTCTTGATTGAAAGAACCACATCCCTGCCGTCCCGAATAATATGAATGATCTTTGCGTTTGGGAACACTTTTGTTAAAATAGGCAAATTAAAGGAATGCTCCGGCAATTTGTCCAACACAAAATTCTTTCCTAACAGTTTGCCAAATAAAATAAACTTATTCCGAATCCACTTTGTTTCTTTCTGACTTATTGCTCCACCTGGAATGTAGTCCGTAGTCTGATCCTTTACATGAAAATACCAGATGTAATATGGCTCGTAAAAGTGTCCAATTTGGGGGTGTATTCCCAGGATTTCTTGTAAAATTGTTGTACCCGATCTTGGTGACCCTACAATAAATGCCACTTGTAACGGTGCGCTCATTTTAAAAACCCCATCTATTAATTAATTATCGCCACCATGTCCTGAACACGGTTCGGAAAAAAGAAAGGCCATAACGCCAGTTCTTGCCTTTTTTGCTTTTACCGCTCAGGCGGCGCTTGATTGTTATTGGGACTTCGCCGATGCGAATCCTCTTTTTCGCCGCATCAATTATTAGCTCG
Source organism: Candidatus Zixiibacteriota bacterium (assembly GCA_003641415.1). GTDB lineage: Bacteria > Zixibacteria > MSB-5A5 > GN15 > FEB-12 > B120-G9. The sequence continues at coordinate 617 of QNAG01000308.1, forward strand.
GAGGTATGAAACTGGTCCTGGCGAAGAAGCAGCCGTGAGAGTTCACTCACTCGAAATGCACGGAAGCCGCTGGAGCAATCGGTAACCTTTACGTGTGTCAGGACACGAATTAACACATTAAATACATGAATACCAATGTACCGTATAAGACTGTCTTTTTCATGTTTGCCGAGTACTCGTGATCCGATTACAATGTCAACCTCATCATTGAAAATCGGGGCAACAAGACTCGATATCTCGGAAGGCAGGTGCTGACCATCAGCGTCCATAGTCACCACAACCTCGGCGCCATACTTTCGTGCAATATCAAAGCCCATACGGATCGCAGCTCCTCCTCCTCGATTGATCAGGTTCTTTACGCCCAGTGCACCCCCACTACGTGCCACCTCTAATGTATTGTCATGGCTCCCATCGTCTATAACAATAGTGGTCAGCTCCCTGCCAAGGACCCCCTCCGGGATTGATTTCAGCACAAATCCGAGGTTATCCTGCTCATCATAAGCAGGAATAACAACAACCACGGGTGGCAATGACTTTATCTCCGGATATTTACTAACAAATTTCTCAGCACCCAATTGGCGAATCAACTGGTCAAACTGATCAACGTATTTTGTCCACCTAAACTGTGCGTAAAAGAAAAATATCCAGAGCGCAATGTTGGACACGATGATTATAGCGATAAGTCGGCTGAACTGAGCCTCTTCTAACAACAATATATCACGAAGTAAACTGACTGAATTCGGATAAACCGAAACCATCATCAGGCTAAACGAAATTAGTGTTGACCAGAAGAAGTCAATTCGCCGTGCACGCCCTTGCCGAAAACGATTGAAAACGTACAGAAAGCCTAAAACGCCAATTAGAATGCCTAACCATCGTATAGTAGTCATAATGCCCTATCCATCGAACTCGCTTTTTTGTTTTTCTCACAGAGGCCACAGGGGCACAGAGTTTTTAGTTTGTCTCGACCTGTCATGATCATTTCAGTTCTTACTCCTACAACAATGAAGATGCCTTTTTTCTCAAAATTTTGCGTCTTTGCGCGAGACATCTTTGGTTCTCTCAGAGACGGAGCCAGTTTTAAGTTCCAAATTTCAAATCCAAAACCCTGTGAGATCTGTGGGCTCCGTGAGAGACAGGCAATGTTTCAAAGGTATTTCGACCTTCGCCTTGTCCCATCCCATCGAATATCAGGGAACTGCGCTTCCTTGCGTGACTCAATCCGTTCCCGATGGGGGATCAGGTCCCTGAACATGATTTCCAGTTCCCTTTCCATATCATGCGTTGGTTTGTACCCGAGATCGAAGAGGTGCTGGTGGTCAGGATTATAATAATGTTCCTCCTGTTCTATCCTCGGGTTTTCAAGGGGTAGAATTTCAACGTCCAGACCGAATTTGTTCCCTACAGACTGTATCTTTCGGGCCAGTTCCGTGATGTTGTACACCTCTTCAAATTGATTAAATGTCCTGTATTCTCCGGGTCGCGGCGGATTTTCAATGGCGAGGGTCAGGCACTGCATGCTATCGCACAGCGGGAGAAACCCCCTCCTTTGCTGTCCCTTTCCGTAAGGCGTCAGAGGCAAACCGATAACAGCCTGGGCGCAAAATCGATTTATGGCCGTCCCAAAGCATTGATCAAAATCGAACCGTGTTTTCAGATCAGTATCTTCTCCCATCTCATCGATTCGGGTTCCGTAAACAACGCCCTGCATGATATCCGTTGAACAAAGCCCCCACAGCCGGCACGCCATCTCAACATTATTTGTGTCGTGGACCTTGGACTGGTGATACCAGCTTCCTGCCTTGCGGGGAAACATCATGCGATCCTTTCTCCCCCGATACTCGATCTCGAAAAACCCCTCCGGGATGTCCACATTGGGGGTACCGTACTCGCCCATGGTCCCGAGCTTGACCAATTGGCACTCGGGAACCGCCTCCCGCATGGCGTAAAGGGTTACGAGCGTACCGATAAGGTTATTGGTCTGGGTAAAAACAGCGTGATGCACATCAATCATACTATAGGGAGCCGACGGCATTTCGCCAAGATAGACGATCGCCTCCGGCCTAAAGGATTTGTACGCATTCAAGACAAAATTATAATCTGCAAGGTCGCCCTTATAAAAGCGAAGGTTCCGCCCTACATTTTCCCGGTAAGCCAGAAGCCGTTCAGCCATCTTTGCAATCGGGATCGCTGACTGTGAGCCCATTTCACCGACCCAGGCTCGACGCATATAATTGTCGATACCGCCAACTTCATGACCCCTTTTAGCCAAGTAGATAGACAAGGGCCACCCCAGGTACCCATCAACACCACATATCATCACTCTCATCGAATTTCTCCTTTAAAATCGATTTTTTGATCTATGTCGCACTTTCAGCGCAACAAGCTCTGCAATTTACCTAAGATAATAATCTATTTATTGAA
>QNAG01000309.1 GCA_003641415.1 Candidatus Zixiibacteriota bacterium
CAGTAGTTATGACTAATTATTTTGATACAATGCGCCGGTTTCTTGAGACCCAGGAACATATTATGTCGTTATATCTCGACGGGTCAACAACAAAAAGAAGCTCCGGTGCGCGGTTTCAGCGGCTTGTTCAATCACAATCAAAAACAATGGCGGCGAGCCCGGAATTAGAGGGTCTGCAAGCCACCCAACAGCCAGCCCCCATGGCACAGTCGACTGAAGTTGTGAGACAAGTTGACGAGGATACGCCCGTGCAATCTGGAGCTGCTCCTGTTGTACCTCATCCGTCTGATGTTCCTCCAAATCCTGTATCTATAGACGCAGACAGCCAGGGAGCAGTTGTAGATCGGGAAAAAATGACCGATATGTTTTTCACTATTATTGAAGATAAAACCGGATATCCAAGGGACATGGTTGGCCTTGATCAAAATTTGGAGGCTGATCTCGGTATTGATTCCATAAAACGTATTGAGGTTGTTGGTGCAATACTGCAGACCTTGCCTGAGAGTTATGGTAAAGCACTGGGGGAAGATCGTACGAGTTTAAACACCCTGGCCACTCTGAATGATATGTTGGACATGTTGGGTGAACTTAAGGTTGACGAGGGGGAAACGCCCCCTTTTGATCAAGCCGGGGTAGGTTCAGGGACTTCAATTGCAAGTTACCTGCCCCGGCATATTCTGGAAGCAAAATTAGAACCTCTTGAAAAGACTACCCAGACCCGGTTGGAACAGGGGCATTTTCTCATAACAGAAGATACAATCGGTGTTGCAGAAGCACTTTCTGCAGTTCTTTGTGAACAAGGCTGCACCGTTAGTTTGCTTGAACGTGAGGTCTTGCAGGACGAGGCGTCATTACACAAGTGGTGTGCATCTCTAAACCGAAACGGCGATGGAATCGCCGGTATCATACATCTTGCTCAACTTGGATCTGCCTGGCTCCAACTTGATGCCCCTCTTGCTGACTGGCGCAACCAGATACAGCTCAACGAAAAATCGCTTTTTATCCTGCTGAACCATTTTAGCAGTGAACTTCATGATGACGCCCATATTCTCTCGGCCAGTGGATTGGGGGGATATTTCAATCACCAACCTGATAAGGCTTCAGGTCTTTCTTTACAGGGTGGTTTTGTTGGCCTCCTGAAGTCATTATTTGAAGAACGTTCCTCATTAAGGGTCAAAGCCGTTGACATTGATTTGGCACAACAGACTTCCTCGATTGTCGAGGTATTACTTAGTGAGTTGGAAGTTGCTGGAGGACGCCAGGAGATAGGTTATCCTGATGGAAATCGAATAATATTTCAGACCATCAGCAAGTCGATAGATGAGAGTGAAGAGAATCTTGAAGCCATACGTGATATTGTAATCCTCGCTACCGGCGGATTAAGAGGCATAACAGCTGAGGTATTAAGAGAGTTGGCTTTGCCGGGAAACACTCTGCTCTTGACCGGTCGCAGTGCATTGTCGGAACATGAACCGGAAGAGCTACAGGCTCTGACAACATCTGAAGATTTGCAAAAATACTTTATTAATCAGATGCGTGATGGTTCTCAAAAACTTACCCCGGCTGACATACAGCGCAAAGTAAAATCGACTTTTGCGGCACGGGAAATGCGGAACAACCTTGAAGAGTTTCGGAGCACAGGTGCAATAGTTGAATACTATCCGGTTGACGTAACTGATGAAGATGCCATGGCTCAACTATTTGATAACATCTACAAAAAACATGGCACAATTAATGGTGTGATACATGGAGCAGGAGTAATAGAGGATAAGCTCCTGGCTGATAAGACTGGGGAAAGCTGGTCCCGGGTAGTTGAAACAAAAGTAATAGGCCTCTTACTCCTGCAAAAATATATTAATAGTGAATCACTCAGGTTCTTTACTGTATTCAGCTCTGTTGCAGGTCGCTATGGCAATAGTGGCCAAACCGATTATGCCACTGCTAACGAACTCATGAACAGACTCTGCTGTCAACTGAAAATGAATTGGCCTGATCACGTTAAAGTTCGATCCTTTTGCTGGGGACCATGGGGACAAACAAAGTTTGGTGCCGGCATGGTAACGGCCGAGACAGAGGCAAAGTTCGCTGAAAAAGGTGTTACACTTGTCAGTGCTGATATCGGAAGCCGGCTTTTTAAAACCGAACTTACCCGAGAAGCAAATTCACATGTAGAGATCATTTGCGGTGCTGGTCCCTGGGAACAGCACGAAGCTGCAATCGGTCAATTTGACAAGAAACCGCAAACAAATACAGCTGCACTGAGCCCCCTTCTTGATAATGCAAGCTTGAGCACAAGCCCCAAAGGCAACCAGGTTATCACCTTTTCTTTAACTGATAACCATGCTTACCTGCAGGAGCATTGTATCGATAATGTGCCGGTTTTGCCGGCTGCCGTTGCCTTGGAAATTATGGTTGAGGCCGCTACCTCCCTTTGGCCTGGCTGGCTCGTGATTGAAGCTCATGATTTTCGTCTTATGAAAGGCATAGAGCTAAAGAGCAAAGAACAGGAGTTCAAGCTTACCATTAATCCACCGCCTTATGGTAGCAGCAGTGGATTTGAAATAAGTTGTACTCTTCAATCAGAGCTGGAAACGGGTAACAAGCAAGTTCATTATCGTTCGGTTTTGCGTCTTGAACAACAATTTCCCCAGACATCAGTCCATGAACCTCAGTCGTACACAGACAAGCAGTTAACTGTTGCTAAAGCGTATAATGAATGGTTATTTCACGGACCAAGATTTCAAGTAATTGAAGAGATTGACGGATTATCGGATAGTGGAGCCAAAGCTTTAGTACGAACTAGCCGTCCCGGTGAATGGATGGGAAATATTGGCCCCTGTAATGATCAGTGGGACTTTGAGCCAGGCCTTATAGATGCGGCTGCTCAAATGGCTTTATTATGGGCCAGAGTTTTCCGAAATGAATCGGCATTACCTGTACGTTTTGGGCGTGTTGTGCGATACTTTGATATCTTGCCTGAAAAACTGTACATGAATTTTAATCGGATCATAACCGATGAATCCCATTTA
>QNAG01000310.1 GCA_003641415.1 Candidatus Zixiibacteriota bacterium
ATCAGGATTGCCATGACCTACATAGTTTACAATAAGGGAACCGTTATTGAAAGCGCTAACTATATCGCCATTGACATCCGGTTTATATCTACCGACAAACGGGTAGTCCCATAAATAAATCTTGTTTCGCTGGAAACTACGAGGTGTATGATCCTGCTCCAATTCTTCTGTTTGGTTAGCGTGGAAGGTCTCATCGTGACTACCGGCAGCATGCTCATCATCCGCTACAAATGTCATCTTGTTGCGCCAGAACCCCCGGGTTGACGTTGCTTCATAATGTTTAATCTTGGATATAATCGTACTTATTTCATTGGCTGATCGAACCGGCCAACGAGCTGTTAACATATCATAACCGCGATCTCCTACTATGTAGGATGTGTCTCCGTCAAGTAAACCATAAGCTCCAAAGTATACATAGCTATCATCAGACGTTGCCCCATCTGAAGGTAATATCCACGACGGCACACGATTGATAAGCCCGGTGCCTAAGTGATCAAGGTAGTCATAGTTCGCATCGCCAACAAATAACACAGCCGATGGAGCCGGGGTTGGATAGTGCTCATAGGCATATTTTAGAAAATCCCTGATGGCGGTAGGATCGAAAATACCGAATGAAAAATTATCATAGATGTCTTCTGCCGCTACGATAGAAATTGAGCGCTTCTCATTCTGTCTGTAATCTATATATTCGTCTAATGCTCCAATCAGATCATGGCTGGTAATGATAATGAGATCTGTCTGCGTGTTTGATAAATATAAATCAGCAGGCCAGGCACGTTCAATTGATACTGGCGATAGAGCTTCGGACCTCATCCCTGCATAATAACGATTTAGTCCGTCAGATTTACCTACTACAGAAAACGAGATATCACCTCCTGCACACTCGATTCCTGAGAGGATTACCGGTCGCAGCGGATCTGCCAGATCAAAAATTGTTATCGAAGAAGAAAAATTATCAATAATATCAAGTCGTGCTCGACCAACGAAGGGATCAAAAACGATATCGAGGACATTACCGTCGGGCACAAGGAGACTTGTATATTCAATGTTGAGGTAGTTGAAATAAGGATCAGCCTCACTGCCCCCATGCAATGCAATGCGAATTTCATTAAGACCGTCGCGTAGTGATGAAACCCCGTACCGACAATTAAACTGATCACATGTATCAGTAGCTGGAATATCGTTAACCCACAGATCCATGTAGCCGGGATTGTAGGTGCGGCCGTTTAGCACAAAACGGGCTAATTCACCCTCAACTGCTCCGGGGGTAGTTACAAACAACTCCATTGATGATTCATTGGACCAGTACCATGTATAGTACTCGGGAATCCCGCCATTTGCCAGCCTTCGGAGCATATTATCCTGTTCGCTGTGCCGGTAGCGCCGGAAAGTTGTAATAACCGTATCAATTGGCAACCCGGGCGAGGCATCGACCTCCGTCATACGGACACAGGGTTCATTTGAAACTTTCAGCCAATAGACATTTACATCATCGTAGGCATGGTTAACATAATATGGCTCTTTACCTGATCGGTATAGCCAACGATTAACAGCTTCGCCATAAAAGAAAACCGTATCAGCGTTGTCGAAAATACCATCGCCACCATCAACTACAAGGATAGAGATTTCTTCCAGTTTCGGGCGTTGCTTAAGATTATCCTGTGGAAGAGTCAACCCGCCGCCATTAAGAATATGGAGATCGTTACTCTCAAGGTTACTTAGATTGAGCCCTGCAGATTGAAGCTGAGTTCCCGTAATGCTGTAAATTCCAGTCTGGTTGACTTCAATCCTGTACCATTCCCCTTCACCGGTAAATGGTCCTTCTTCAATAACCTGCTTGGATACTGGTTTGTCATATACCGGCCATCGAGAAAACTGATCGTAATTGGCCAGAGCGGTCTTAAACACACGGTCAAACTGGGGATCATACGCCATACTACCATCGGAGGGATGGCCGCCATCGAAGGAAAGCACAACTTCAACTTCATGATACATCTGTGAACCGATAACGGGATAGATGTTGAGTCTTACCAGACTTCGGCCTCGTACCTGAAGAGGCCGCGATACTTCAACTATAGGGTGTGATACGGATGAAAACTTCGGGGATATTTTTCTTGTTGTTTCTACCTGTCCAAGTTGCCTTCCCTCGGCCAATTGTAATCGAGGATTAGCGCCGTATGGAATCCCTATTTGCACCGTATAGAAGTGAGACTTCAAAGAATCACTCTCAGTACGGTAATCAAGGTCATTAAAATCAAATTCGATAATGAAATGAAACTGAGAAGCGGATGAAGACAGAACTTCAAGATTTGCTCCACTTATTGAGCAAACACTCGCAAGAACAGCAAGGAGGGAGCAGAATAGAGATTTACACAAGCTACATATCATAAGAAACCGGGTAAACAACCCGGCCCTTACCGCAGATATCACAGGCTACGGTTTCGGGCCTTAGTTCCGAAAGTTACAATTTTAATACAATTTTCGAACCTAAACCAAGTTAACCGTAGAACCTATAGACAAACCTCCATCTGTATAAGTCGTCAGATAATAAAAGGTTCCCAACAAAAAGTCAAGGCGGGAGATCCTTGTTGCACATTTCCCCTGCAATTTTCCCGCCAATTCAACTCACATCGATCATATTCCGTCTAATTTCTTGCATTACTACACTGTACAACGATATCAATATCCAGACATTCTTGCCTTTAGGAAATTATTTTGCGCAACTTTACCAGAAAAGCATGAAAAGATATTCACAGAATGGTTTGATTAAGATCAAGCAAAAGAGTGTTCCCGCCTAAGGTTTTATTTTAGATTATATTATCCCTAATTGCACGGTGGTGGTAGCGGCCCACCATGGAACAGGCGAGCTACAAGGTAATTTAAGTCAGCAACATCAATACCACCGCTGCCGTCTGCATCACCTTCTGTTTCACAAGGTGGAGGTGGACCACCAAGGAATAAACGGGCTACCAACCACGTCAGATCAGCCACATCCATACCACCGCTATGGTC
>QNAG01000311.1 GCA_003641415.1 Candidatus Zixiibacteriota bacterium
GCGCCGCCATTCAAGTATTGGCTCAGTCAGTCCCATTGACTTTGAACGAAACTATCAATACCATGAAGAAAAGGTGTTGATAAATGCTTGTTAACCTGTCCACTGAACGGGGGGAAGCTCACTCTTCAAAATACGAAGCGTAGGCTGGCTCGTCGCAGTGGCTTTTCAACTCGGACCAGAAGTCCAGCATTTGGAGCAACTTCAGATCGGACGCAGTCGAAGATTGGACATTACTCCGCAATCGGGCGAACTGTTTGGCGAATTGTATCGGCGAGGTGGTCATTGTTTCTAATCAGTCAACCTATTGAGAAAACAGGGGTTTGATCTATTCCTCCTGTGTCTGGAAAAGGCGGATGTTGATAGTAGAATCATTATCGACCAAGTCAAATGTCACCGGTTTCTGCAATCGCGCCGCGACAGACTGAGGCTGGCTTTTCTGAGTTATTGCTACTATCACTTCGCCGAAATCGTCCCGGCCATCTAGAGCAAGAATTTCAATACTTATTTGTTTACCCTCGGTCTTGCCCTCGAATGTAACCCTGATCCGATCATCTCTATCGGTTTTAAGTTCGACATCCTCAGCGTACTCGGTTTTGTCAGGATCGTAGACGAGTGGCTCAAGATCATAAACAACATCCGGCAGCTTGATTTGCCACTTGAGTTTTTCAATAGAATCATCAAAAGTCTTGTCCAACTCGGCTTTACCGTCTGAATTGGTGACGTACTGGAGGCTCAGCTCTGGAATTTGCACGAGAACATTAGCTGTCATCAGTGGATTATCACTTATCAATTGAAGATAATCCTGATTCTGGCTATGGTCGCGCATCACGCGCAGGACTATCTCTGGATCTTCAGAACATAAAGTCATAAGGTTCTGAACGGAGGGTGAAAACTCTTTGTCGCCATCAGCAGCCAAAGCCGTAGAAGCCTGCGATTCACGCTCAAGTAGCGTAGTAATTGGGATTGTTCTTCCAGTTATAGCCTGATTGTACAGACGTTCTGCATGAGCCATAGCTTCAGGAGGCACCGTCTCTGCGGCAGTTTCCGCCAGCAATTTTGCATTGAGTCGGTAATCGTTTATAAAATCACGACAGAACTCGCAGATTTCTATATGCTTCTCAATGCGGGAAGCACTTTGCGGGTTCAGTTTCCCCTCAACAAACTGACTCAACTCTTTTTGTGATGGATGCATATTTCTCCATCCTTTTTTTCTTCACTCTATAAATAGCCCCGATATTTCTGCAATGTCGACTTTTTCTTTAGTCGGGACTTAAATTCTTCTTCAGCCTTATTCATGGCTGTTTCGAACACATATTTATAATCCTTCAGATAACGATCGTAGGTATCGTCAGGCATGACTTCTCGAAAATAGGCCGGCAGTAGATCAACTTCGCCAACATGAGCCAGATCAGTTATGAACTGCTCGAAAGCTACCTGGAAACGGTTGGATTCATTTTTAGTGATCCGTTTTTTCTTCACAAACCCATCGAGTATAGATTCTTGCATCCAGTCAAGTGTTTCGCTCGTGGCTTCATTGATCGCTCTGACAATCAAACCGTGATCTGCTGAAGTCAATTTTGAAGGTCGAAGGCCATCAAGATCGCAGTATCTCAGATTAACAGCAACTGCGGCGCTAAGAAGTTCGTGCTTCTTGACGAAATTCTGGCAGACCTCGTGGCTATCGACAAGTTCAAATACTCTCTGGCACCACTGATTGCGGGTAGAGCTGTGGAGATATGCTTCCTCCACAATCGCTGTTAGGTTCTCGTATGATAACGGTGGTAGGGTATCACGCAGGTTATGTTGATTTTTTTGCAGAGATACAAAGTCAATGCAGTTACCATCGATACGGCAGATTACGTACTCTGACTCTTTCAGGATATCTTTGAAACGTTTTTTAAGATGGTAAATCTGTGGGTCGGTGTCGTTCCGAAGGCGGCTGAGTTCTTTGCGGACATAGCCTTGCAGCAGGATTCTGAACTGGTGGTACAGTTCCTCGTCGTCTGTATTGGAAATGTCGTCGATACCCTTCCTACTGAAATAGTCAAATACGACCCAATATGGTTGTTCTTTGGTGCTCTGAAGGAATGTCCCCAGGATATCTATAGCCAGATCGGCAAAAGGATGTTTATCTGGTTGTTGCTCTGCGGGTATTTGGTAGCCCTTGATTTTGAGATACCGAAGGAAACCAACAGTATGGACATAGCACATACGATAGAAATTGTCGAAGTATTTTCGATTAAGTGGCTTAATGAGAAAATCTTTAACAATATTGCCGTGTGGCTTTGTCGTTGTCTGTCCCATGGTTTAGTACAGCTCCGTAACGTCAAGGATGCGCCGGTGCTGATAAACATATCAGCATGTCCCTCTTTTGTCAAGGTGGAGTGACTTTTTTGTCAAGACAAAATAGAAATGTCCTATTTTTAGCAAAGTAGAAATGCCCTATTTTGTTAGTTGAGTCATGCTCTTTCGTGCCATGAATTTCAAATTCAGCGACCCCCTCCATGGATGATTCATGGCCGGGACATGTGGCTTTTCACCCTCTTACACACCCAGATTCCCGACATTGTCGCGTTGATCTACCTGCTAACAGCAACCACAGGTAAACTTTCGAGTGACGCGAACTGGGCGATCACAATCCTGACACCCTTTTCAACGACCCGAAGCTATTGCAAGCAGAACCTCATTCTAAAAGTTCTGGGTATTGAACAGTCAATCCCGCTTGAAGTCTTACGGACGTGACCTCAAAGGTGTCGCAGCGCGGTCATGCTGCAGTTCTAAAATAGTCCACTATGGCCAGCTTTATTGTATCCGAATCCAATACAAAGAAACTTCCAATAATGAATAATCAGAATCTTGATATCAGTATTAGCTATATTAGGATTTCTGAGAGAACGCTGTTATCTGATTACGAGAGGTAGCTTTTTAATAGACAGAGAAACTTCTTGCTCGTTATAGCCAAGAAACCTAACTTGCGCTTCGAAAAAGA
>QNAG01000312.1 GCA_003641415.1 Candidatus Zixiibacteriota bacterium
AACACATGTCCAGCTTGTACCCGCATCCTCTGCGGGTAAATTTTTGCCCCTAAACCACTCTAAACCACACTAAAACCCCCTATCAATCAGTCAATTTACATGCATTTCACCTGCATTGGGAACCGTTGAAAATGATGGGCAACATAGAATTTAACACCTCGCTTTACATTTAACTTCTTAGACTCAGCTCAGAAAGCGGGCTGTAATTTTGATGCAAAATTCTATCTCCCAAAACCTAAGGCAAAAGTCTGAATATCAATTTCTGTTGCAGAACCAGCAGTAAAAGCATCGATGAGGGCCTTCAGATCCAAACCATCAACATCTCCATCACCATTTGCATCTGCTTGATAACCATAGGGTTCATCTAACGTGAATGTCCCTGCAGGAAACACCTTCCTTGATCCATCTATGACATAACAATTTTCACCAACACTTTCGTTTCTTGTGCACTCAATAGTGATGGTATTTTCGGTAATGTGGAAGTTGAGATTCATCCCGTGATAATTGATATTTTCCGCACCAATATATGTCTGGTTCGATGGGATGGCAGGTTCGATATGCAAACCATCCCACATGGGCTTCAGTCCGAGAAAGGCATAGAGAAAGGCTGAACCGGCGATACCGGACTCTGGAAATTCATGACTCATCACGCCGATGGATCCCGCCCCATCATTACCTCCTTGAATTGTTTCGTTGAAAATCGTCGGGGAACCGCCGGTAAGCTTGTCCGGTTCGCTATAGCGGGTGAGAATTTCCTTTAAACGGGTGTATGCAGCATTGGCACCGCTATATTGTGCCCGGGCAATAATATCATATCCTGACACATAGAGATTCGCGCCACCATCCTGGAGCTGTAATTCCCATCCATAATCTGCACGGTTGGCATCAACCCGGCGCCAGTTATCCAAGGTTGAACTTGTACAGGTGCGCGGCGCAAACACCCATCTGCTGCATATGTCACCACTGTCAAGCCAGTTGATAATGTTTTCGGCCCGCACGGAATCGGCAAGGCCAGCTTCAAGGGCCTGGATGTTTACAAAGGTAAAACCATAATCATGGCTTGTTCCAAGCCTGTCAATAGCGCCAATATACCGCTCCGTCAAAACAGACCAGAACGTGTCATTATAGGCAGTCTTTGTTTGGTCAGCCAATGCAGCGTAGTCGTCTCCTTCCGCCATATTGCCAAGAGCATAATGAATTTGAGCCATGGCAAGAAGCGAGTTGTAATAATCGATCGATGCGTACGCGTCCAGGCCTCCGAAAGGGAGAAGATCCCAATAATTACTCAGCATATCCTCATCATGGATGCCACCATGATCAGAATCATAGCTATTTTCACCGTTAATGAGGTCCTCGGTACTGGCACCAAGCCAATCCTTTTGATACTGCATGGCGTCAGAAACTCTTTGTAACTGGCTGTTAAGAAAAACATAATCACCAGTCCAGGAATAATAATTCCAGACGGCCTGAATATACAGCGCGTTAGTATTCAAATGCCTTGTATCGTAGTTTGTGTTCAGACCACCAACTGGTGACCCCCGACCGAAATCAGGCGCATTGGCATCATACCCCCAAGTCCACATATAACCTGCATGTCCATAGCCATCATCGCCCTGATGCCAAGTAGCAAGGTTGTTCTTGAGCTTACTGCGATACCAGTTGTTGACAAAACCTGTATATTGCGTAGCCCAATTCCACCAGATGTTGAGGCCCACATCCGTATAGAAAAAAGATGATTGTCGATAGAAACGATTTAGAAGCTCATCGAAAGAGTATTCTCCGCCGTAAACATTGGTAATGGGTTCATCCGCGGAGGTGTAGAAGAATGGCATTTTGTCGCCATGCTCATTTACCTCAATATCATCAAGCTCATTAAAATCAGCAACCTGGAAATCGAAGTTGACTGTCTGAAAAGTTGTATCTTGGCCGGAGCAGAGCGTCAGCGTGTCAGAGTTCTTTTCCATCCATATTTTATGGGACGGAAGGTTATAGAAATCGATGTCAAAATTACCGGTTCCAATTGCAATAAGGCGGTTATTCCCTGTTGTTGGAATATGCTCTGGATCACCAAGGTTATTCGTCCTGAACTCAAGATAATGACCAGTATCAGGGTTTCTCATGAAGTATTCGATCGTTCTGATATTTCCCGTCTGAGAATAAAAGGTTTTGAAAGGTATATCCAGCGCCTCATGATTATTATTAAGTTCCCAATGGTACCTATTGGCATAGTCAAAATAGCCGCTGTCCTCGTAGGTCATATTGAGCTTTATCTGAACATTTGTCGGTGCATAGGCCAAATTCAATGAACTGGTTAAACTGGGGCCGTTTAAACGTATATCCCACAAAGCTCCCGCCTGATTATTTAGAACGAGTCTATCCTGCTCCTGAGTTTGAATGGTAGTTTCCAATCGGGAAAAAGGAGTTCCGTCAACCAGCCAATCCAAGTGCCCACCATCTTTGATAATATTTTGGCCGTAGTTGCTGCTGCCGGTTGGATCTACCTGCAATTGGTCAATATAACCCTCGGCTCCGGCAAGATAAATATAGCCATTTTCCAGTGAATATCTCGTAACTTCGTCAATCAATAAAGTTACCGGAAGCAAAAATGGTGAATTTGCACTATCATTTGACGTAATTACAACATTATCACTGTAGTTATCTGCATTAAGCCCCTGCCGATCCACCGTAACATCAAAATCGACAAAAGCACCGGCTTCAATGGTAGCCGGTAGCAAAAATGGAAAATTTAATATCAACCAGGTACTGCCATTCTGTTTGCTGATAGAAGAAAGAATTAGTGGCCCATTGCCATCGTTAAATATCCTGACTGAACGATAATCATCTACCAACGTATAGATTACCGTCAGAACATCGGATCTTGCATTGTTGGATGTATCGTATGCGGTCACGGTCAGTACATTCTGACCACTGTATAGAACTATTCCGCTCTGGTTCCATGAGGGGGTGGTGCCGCTACAGG
>QNAG01000313.1 GCA_003641415.1 Candidatus Zixiibacteriota bacterium
AAAAGAGGCACCGTCATCCCGGAAATGCGAAGCATTATCCGGGACCTCCCCACGCTACCATGAAGTTTGACGAACATGAACTATTGGCAGGTCACATTGGCAGTTACCCTATTCAAATCAATAGTTCCGGATAAGCCATCAAATTCGCCTCCGCTGTCGATTGGGGTTTCCAAGATTACTGCTGTTTCCCGGTAAAAAGGTAAACCATTCTGCAGCAAACAAACCTGCTTGTGGGTTTACTTCAAAGGAAAACCCTTGTCCGGATGTCGGCGGGTTATACCAGTTACCGGTATAACCAAAGTCACTCTTATGCGGCCCGGTATACTCATCTACCGAACAATCAATATTTGGCGTAATTCGTGTCAGAGGTATAAAGTCATGACGCCCCGCGTTATATCCTGAGTAAAAGTCATACTCAAGAAGCCCTGTGTAGCAATCAAAGAAGCGCATGGTTGCCGTGCCTACGACTTTAGCATTAACCGTGTTGGAACGATTAAAGCGACCACCAGTAACCTGATAGATGTTCAGACTCACGGAATCCTGATAGGTCGAATCCGGGTCGTAAGAACCTGATTGCATATACCACCGATTGTATGAAGCACCCTTTCCATGGCCATTATCAGCATAGGTAAACCATTGAACCACCACCACTTCATTAATGGGATTTACTTCCAGCGCGACTCCCTGGCCATCGGTAGCAGCTTCATACCAATTGCCTGAATGCCCCCACTGGGGCTGATGTGTCGTTGTTTTCTCATAAAGTCTCGGGTTGTGATAACTGATATTGATTTGCTTATTTCCAACATCAATATCTCCAAGAAACCCGAGGTGCTTAATCGTCCTTGCAGTCCAGGACCAACCTTTCATCACATGACCGACATTAATGCGATAGGTCTTCCAACCAGTATCGAAATAGCGGTTAAACCACTGGTTGCCATAACTGGTTTGGGTTCCATCGATCTGAAAAGTGCTGGTGCTCCTGCCTTTGTAAAGTTGGTTGGCGGCCAGTAGCGCCACAGCAGCAATTTCTGGTGAGTCTGCACCATCTGATTTGTAGTCCACCTCCAGCCAGGTATTCTTAGTGACGTAATAGTTATAGTCGATCGCCTTCCATGTGTTTCCGTAGAGGTTGCAGATTCCACATCACGTTTTTGTTTGGGTCAGTATCTGAGGTCATCCCGGGAATAAAGAATAACGCACAGCCTAAACCTACTAAGATGGTGGCAAGGTTTACCAGCGTTGTCCTATTCATGGTCGTCCGCCTTAATTCGAGATACAAATTGTTCAGCGCCAAGTTTGTTTATGTCTGTTTTATTATTTGGTACTAAAATCCCATCGCGGCTTATAACGGTGCGCCTATTAATACCCCGAATATATTTCTCTCCTTTCACTTTCACTTCTTCAAAAACCCCCTTCTGGTGCCACGACGCCCACCATTTGTCATTTCGTTGCTCATAATTCAAGAAAAAGTAATACGCATTACCTACCGTCAAAGAAAACGATTCAGATGTATCAAGTGTTTCATCGCCTACCGTCCCCCCAACAACAGTTAGTTGAATGGTTGGCTTCTCGTACTTGCCTTTATAAACACCGCTAACTTTGATTTCGTAGTCCGTAAGGATTTCATCCCAGGTTTCAATATTCTTTATGCGGTTTCCCTTTCCATCAGACGAAAACGTGTCCATCAAAATAGGCTCTCGATAAGTGGACTTGTCAACAACAGTCCCATAAATCACCAGCTCAGCAAATTCCGTTATTTCGTCAAGCCCTCTTGAGCGATGTTGAGCTAAAGCTTCGCCCGATAAAGAAAATCCAGATAGAAGAAAACCGATTGATATCCAAGTTGAGCACACACTAAATGACAAAGAATTCATGCAAATTTCTCCGTATACTTTGGTTTTTTGACAGTTTGATGGCACGAAAAAGAAAGTCGAAGCAAAAAATGATGCAGTTCGACAGGATGAGAAGCGGTGGGCAACCTGACTTAGACAAGAATACACTAAAAATGAAAAATGCATCACAGGCTCCCAAATCGGGTGATTACCCGAAATATGTAAGAGTACTCGCTGATTACCAGCGACCCATATTGAAAAGCCTTTTCTTCAAGCTTTCCAGAAATGCGACACGATTTTTAAGGTTCTGTTGCTTTTTTTGACAGGCTACATATTTGCGCCTGCCTTTTGAGGTATTGAAGCAGTGAATGCAGAGCTTGTCAACAACATAAGTCAATGTTTTTATTGCAATGATTTGTATTCTTAGCACTATCGTGCTTGGTGTATAATACTATAGTGCTCAATTTAGGATCGCTCGATTTTCAATACCTACGATGAGTAAATACCATTTGCAGCCTCATAAAGCTCGTGTGTCATATCCCAGACAGCATCCTGGTCACTTTGAGGTAATCTCACGTAGCAATACACCAGAGGTACAAAATCCGTGTTTACAAACTTTTCCAATAGAGCGACTGGTGAAAGTAACATCCAGGGCTCACAATTTAAACCGTTTGCCAGTCTTACTAACATATCAATGGAAGCCGCTTTATCCTGACGAAGAATATTACCGATTTGAGTTTGCGAAATCCCGGTGATTCTGGCCAATTGTGTTTGCGTCCGAATGCCAGCACTCTTCATTAACGACTTGATGTTGGTAGCCAGAACTTCTCGATTGTTCACTTCCCCCTCCTGATTTGGACCTCTGTGGATTTTGGTTGAAATTCCGATCTCTGTAGCAATCAGTATTTATTGTAACAAAGGGATACAGGGACTGTGACCCCGACCATGAACGCACTATCGAGCTTGATCGCATGGCCGATGGCATCACCGAACTGGTTGCGCATCTGGATGCTGGCACCTTTCAATTGCTGGAACTGATCTGTGAATTTGATCAAAACGAAGGCTGGTCTGGTCCAGGCATTAGCTCCTGCGCGCACTGGTTGAACTGGAAGTGTGGTATGAGTTTGGGCCCT
>QNAG01000314.1 GCA_003641415.1 Candidatus Zixiibacteriota bacterium
ATGGCACATCAACTTACAAAAGTCTAGTTTTTTCTAAACCCAAACGGAAAATATTTATGAGAATCACTCTAATAGCAGGAGGAAGAGACTATGACTACCGTCGCAGCATCTCGAGGAGCATTCTGTTGTAGTATTCAACAAGATCTTCGCGGCGAAGAACACCTATAATTCAGACAGTTGTTATTTCTTCTTTACCAGATCACGAAGGACCTTCAGGTTCTCGATATCTTCAGCAAGATCATCACCTTTAGGTGTTTCAAGAATCATGGGGATATCTCTTAACCGGCTGTCGTTAACGATATTACGGAAACCTTCCAAGCCGATATATCCTTGCCCGATATGTTCGTGGCGGTCCTTCCTCTCAGCGAATGGTTTCTTGCTGTCGTTCATGTGGATTATGCGCAACCGCTTTAGTCCAATGATGTTATCAAAGGATTTTATCGTCTGGCTATAACCTTTTGAATCGCGCAATTCATAACCAGCCGAAAAGATGTGGCAGGTATCCAAACAAACCCCTATAAACTTCTTATCTTCGACGAGGTCAATCATGTGTGCGATCTGCTCAAACGAATAACCTAAGTTTGTCCCCTGTCCGGCAGTACATTCCAACAACAGCGTAACCTTATTGTTTGGCAACTCGCTAAAGAGCCGATTGATATTTTTGCCAATTCGATTCATACCTTCTTCTTCACCACTACCAACATGAGACCCGGGGTGCATCACCAGATTAGGAATCTTTAAGATATTGCAACGCTCCATCTCTTCTTTGAGCGAGAGTAATGATTTCTCCTGAAGCGTTTCATCGGGTGATGCAATATTAATCAGATAGGACGTGTGCGATGTTGCTACAGTTACTCCAAGTTGTTCCTGGAGCAGGAAAAACTGATCGACATCATCCGACTTGAGTTTAGCTGCTCGCCATTGGCTATTGGATTTGTTGAAAATCTGAATTGTATCACAGGTAGCCTGTTTCCCGCGCTCGATTGATTTATGCACACCGCCTGCGATCGACTCATGAGCTCCCAAAAGCATATAACCTCGTTTGTCCGGTTTGATGTTAAATATCTTTTCGCTCGACTTTACAGTATTTCCTCATTTTCTATCTTCCAGGCAGGGTCAACAATGCAAAGAAAAACAAGGTCGTCCTGTGACAAATTCTCAATCCACTGCACTGATCCGGCCGGGATGTTGATAGCATCACCCGGCTCAACAGAAGCAGTCTCGTTGTTGATGTGCATTCGTCCCTGTCCACTGATAATATAGTATACTTCATTACTGCGAAGGCGATGCCTCCGTGATTTTTGTCCTGTCGCAACAACTGCATGAGCTAGAGAATAATGCCCGTCAAATGGATAATCCCGATTAGGATGAAGCAACTCTCGTAAACGGGTACTGTCACCGGCAATAATCTCATTACAATTGTTAATTTTTCGAATCAGCATGAATAATCTCGCGAGGTGAACATTTTCGACAGATCGAAAAAAAAACAGGCCACCCAAAAGCGGCCTGCAAAGAAACTAAATAACCTGGTTATCGCGTAATTTGCTAAAAAGTTTGTCCGCTACTTCCTCGGGAGTATCCCCTTCGATTATCTCCCCTTTAGGACGAGGTGGAGGTGGCGCTACTTTTGTAGTCTTTGTACCAGAGTTAGCCCCTATTTCATTACCATCAAGACCGAGATCGGAAGCTGACCATTTCGTAATCTGTTTCTTTTTGGCTGCCATTTTTCCTTTTAACGAGGGTAGCCTCGGTTCGTTGATTTCCTTGACGACTGAAATAACTGCCGGCAAGTTCAGCTCCACAACATCGAAGCCGTCCTCGGTAGTACGATAAACCACCGCTTTGCTATCTGCCACAGACTCGATCTTCTTGACAAACATTGCCTGTGGAATATCAAGACCAGCGGCTACAGCGCCCGGCACTTGGGCAGAGTCGGAGTCAATGGCCTGTTTTCCAGCTAGGACCAGATCGTAAGTAGCGAGCTTTTTCAATCCGGCGGTTAATATCTTTCCAGTAGCTTGAGGGTCAGAGCCATTGAAAGCTTCATCAGAAAGCAGATAAGCTTCATCAACACCAAGCGCCAGACAATTGCGCAGCGCAGATTCAGTTCGGTCAGTCCCGACTGACATAACGATACACTTGCCACCATGCTTTTCTTTAAGGCGTAAACCTTCTTCGACAGCAAATTCGTCAAATGGGTTCACTGTCCCGGGACCTTGTGGTAGAACCACCTCGTTAGCTGTCTCGTCTACCTTGATCAGTGCGATTTCAGGCACTTGCTTAATAAGAATAACAACATCCATAGTAACTCCAGAGGACTTCCTCAATATTCGTTTTGTTGAAAAAAGAATATCAACAATAGTAAACTGGTTGTCAAGAGCGTACCCCCCAACATTAAGTTGACTTGGGAGCATTTTTTTTCGTATATAAATGATAAATTCGTTATGGCGGATGTACGCAGCGCCATGCGAAAGATTTTTATATATTTTGCAGGAATCTGAATCTCCTGCTCTATTGGAGGATATGCGATGGGTAAACCAGCAGCACGGATGGGCGACATGACCGCACATGGCGGTTCGATTGTCGTTGGAGCTCCGACAGTGTTAATTGGCGGACAGCCCGCCGCCCGTGTGGGTGATATGCATGTGTGTCCTATGGTGACTCCCGGTACTCCGCCTATCCCACATGTTGGAGGTCCGATTTTACCACCTGGAGCAATGACTGTTCTGATATGTGGTCAGCCTGCAGCGTGTGTCGGTGATATGGCCACCTGCGTTGGCCCTCCCGACAGTATCATACCTCCCGGTTGTCCGACGGTGTTGATCGGTCCCGGAGGAGGGGGCGGTAGTGGTGGTGGCGGAGCAGGTAGTGGTGGTGGCAGTGCAAAGGCTGATTCCGATACCGGCCCAGGTGGGGGTGGTGGCGAAACCAGTGAGGCAGAAGAGAAAGAAGCC
>QNAG01000315.1 GCA_003641415.1 Candidatus Zixiibacteriota bacterium
CCCCCGCCCATCCCTTCACGATGAGCGATTTTTTCATACAACCAGGCAATCAAAAGTAAAATACCGCCACCGATTAAAATACCGCGCAATGAATCAACCCACGACAACCAAGGGATAAAAAACGAACAGGCAAAGCCTACAATAATTCCTGGGAGGCTGATAACGTCCGGAATAATTTGGTGATCAAGGTCAATAAAGGTGATTGTGACGAGTGCCGCGACAAATAGCCAATACACCAACGTTGCGGCACTAAATTCAAAATAATACCAAACAGCTGAAAACAGTATCCCCGTTAAAAATTCTATAGCAGGGTAACAAAACGATATTTTCGTTTTACAAGACGCGCACTTAGCGCCAAGAAGCAGATAGCTCAAAATCGGGATATTTTGATACCAGCGGATCTGGTGACCACAATTAGGACATGAAGATGGGGGAGAGACAATCGACTTACCGGCAGGGATACGGTAGATACAGACATTGAGGAAAGAACCTATGACGGTTCCTAAGATAAATGCAGAGCTGAGAAAGAAATAGAATTCAAACGGCATAACTGATTCCCATCGAAATATTGTTCATACTATTGGAGGATGTACTCAACAGCATCTCCAAGTCTGGCAAAGATAGCTGGACAATAGTCGGAAACATCTGCTGGCTCAACATGATGGCCTGATGTAACAAGGAGCGGTGAGCAGCCGGCTCGAGATCCTGCCTCAAGATCCGACAACTTATCTCCGACCATATAAGACCGAGATAAATCGACATTCAGATCTTCCGCAGCCTGTAACAACATCCCTGGTTGTCCTTTTCGACAGGAGCACTCCATTGCGTAAGGATTTCCGTCGGCACCATCAGGATGATGAGGGCAAATGTAGATACCGGAAAGTGTGACATTGAAAAATGCAAGCTGCTGCTTCATATAATCGTGTAATCGGTCAACATCCGCCTGAGTGTAATAACCACGAGCAATCCCAGACTGGTTTGTCACAATGATCAGCAAAAATCCTGCCCGCTGCAACCGCGCCAAAGCCTGTGGCACCCCGGTCAAGAATTCAAAATCCTCACACCGCCATATATAGTTTTTCTCAACATTGATCGTTCCATCACGATCAAGAAAAACAGCTCGATTCATTTTACACTTTACTCACGATAACGAGTTAAAACCTCATCAATAATATTGGTAGTAGATTTCCCATCCTCAAATTGAAGAAGAACCAGCCGTCCACCATAGCTCGTAACAAACTCCCGACCGACAACCTCATCAGCAACATAGTCACCACCTTTTGCCAAAACAGCAGGTTTTATCAGCCGAATCAACTCCAGTGGAGTATCTTCCTCAAAGATTGTTATATAATCGACACAATCAAGTGCTGCAAGGATCTGGGCTCTTTCAGTCTGATGAAGCAGGGGTCTCTTTTCCCCCTTGAGACGGCGAATTGATTCATCTGAATTCAGACCAAGGACCAGAAGATCACCCAGCTTTCTAGCCTTCTGTAAATACTGCACGTGACCAGCATGGAGCAGATCGAAACACCCATTGGTGAAAATAATCTCTTTTCCCGCCTGATGATATCCCTCAAGAACCATAGCTAAACGATCTTTGGAAAGAATCTTTCTGCCGAGATCCTGATCTTTCGCCAGAGCAGCAGTCAAAAGCTCGGCAGGGCTGACCGTTGCCGTCCCAACCTTACCAACAACAATTCCGGCAGCCAGATTTGCCAGTTCTGCACTGTCCGTCAGAGGTAGCCCACCAGCCAATCCGACGGCACACAGTGAAAGAACTGTGTCACCGGCTCCAGAAACATCGTAGACTTCCCGGGCCTCCGTAGCTAAATGAGTCGGTTGGTCTTCCGTAAAGAGGCTCATTCCCCTGCTTCCACGAGTTATCAGTAATGCCCCAAGTTCAAGGTCATGGTAAAGGGATTCACCGATCACCAACAAACTGTCGTGATTGAGGATCTCCCCTCCGGTTGCCCATTCAGCTTCCCGCTGATTTGGTGTGAGGAGAGTCACCCCCTTGTAACGTGAAAAATCTTTCCCCTTCGGGTCAACGACAACGGGGCGTGAATGTTTCTTTGATATACGGATAATCTCACCAAGAGTCCGATCACTTAAAACCCCTTTCAGATAATCTGAAACCAGAACGACATCAACATCACCCAGAACCTTATCAACAAATTCCAACAACTGATCTTCCTGGAAAGAATCAACCAAAATACAATCTTCATGATCAAGGCGAACCAGCTGTTGATGCCCGGCAATAATCCGGGTTTTACAAGTCGTCGTCCGCTTAGAGTCCCTTTGAATCCCTGCGGTAGCGACTCCCTGTCTCTGTAGTAACTGTTTCAACTCAGTACCTGCCTCATCGCTCCCAACCACAGAAGCAATCTGGACGTGACAGCCAAGAGAAATCAGATTATTGACAACATTCCCTGCCCCACCTAAGCGAGTCTCTTCCCGATCAACTTTCACGATAGGAATTGGTGCTTCAGGTGAAATACGTTCCGCAGCTCCCCAGATATATTTATCCAGAATCAAGTCGCCAATAACCAAAAATTTTAATTTGGGGAGGACACATAACAGATGTTCAATATCCGCAACATTCATTTATTTGCCAGACTCACTTGTTAACATTTGACCCTCAATCAACTCACACAAAATATGGATAATCGTAATATGGGCTTCCTGAATGCGTGGCGTTTCTTGAGTATCGACGATGATCGGATAATTAACAATTGCAGCGATATCACCACCATCACCACCGAGTAAAGCAAAGGTGACACAGCCAATTTTTCGAGCTTCCTGCAGAGCAAGAAGAACGTTTTTCGATCGACCACTGGTCGAAATACCGATGATAATATCCCCCGGATTCGCCAGAGCCTCGATTTGACGCTGAAAAATGACTTCAAAATGGTAATCGTTACCGATAGCGGTCAAAGTGGAATTATTA
>QNAG01000316.1 GCA_003641415.1 Candidatus Zixiibacteriota bacterium
CGTAGAATTATACGACGCATTGGGTAATGGCTTAGTCGGTAGTTATTCCATAGAGGACAGTGAACATATAGATTACACCGTTCCTGTTGGTGATACGTACTATTATATTCTCATTGAATATGGCGACGCCGGAAACGCTTACGACTTATGGTGGGACGACGCTTCTCCGAGTAAAGGAATAAACCCAGCGATAATTAACTATCTCCTCAACTAAACAAGCGCTTTTGCGCTTGCTCCCACGTCTTATACTTCTTCCATTTAAATAGAAGCCTCCATCGATACGCTATAATAGTTAAAACAAGAAGGGCTTCCTCATGCATACGCTTAAACTACTCATTATCACTGCGTTAGCGCTATCTTCCCTAGACGCGCGAACGACTAACCAGATGATTATCAAGTATAAAAGCAACGCTATCTTAAGTAATTCCTCCGTCTCAACTCTAGCCAAAACGACTTCGCCTGGGGTGGAGATGAAGACGTTTAGGACTAACGCGTCGAGAGCAAACGTCGTTAAAGTTAAGATTGGCGGTAAAAAACCAAGTTTGGCTCAGATGAAGAGTTTGGCCAAAGAGCTTTCTAGACGCAGCGATATCGAGTACGCAGAACCCGATTATATAATGAGACCTTTGATGATTCCAGATGATACGAGTTACGACTCTAAGCATTGGCACTATAAAAATACTCCCGGTGGCGCGAACCTTGAGGGAGCTTGGGATATAACTACGGGTAGCGATTCGGATATCATCGCCGTGATAGACACGGGAATACTCCCTCACATAGAACTTATGTCTAAAACGCTTCAAGGGTATGATTTTATAAGCGACGTAGCGACGGCTAATGATGAGGACGCTAGGGACGATAACGCAAGCGATCCAGGTGATTGGTGTTATGATGGGGATGATTGTTACGCAACTATTTTAGGTGAATCCGATAGTACGTGGCACGGAACTCACGTTGCTGGAACCATTGCGGCGCAGAGCGACAACGCGCAGGGCGTGACCGGTATCAACTGGGAGGGAAAGATTCTTCCCGTTCGCGTTTTGGGCAAAGGCGGTGGTGACACTAGCGACGTAGTCGATGGGATGCTCTGGGCGGCGGGAATTCACGTTGAGGGAGTTCCCGATAATTTAAATCCGGCAAAGGTTTTAAATCTAAGTCTTGGCGGAGATTCAAGTTGTTCTCAGGCGTATCTAGACGCGATAGAGCGGATAAACGCCACTGGCGCGATAATCGTCGTAGCGGCTGGAAATAGTAACTCGGACGTTCTTAACTCCAACCCGGCAAATTGTCCCGGAGTCATAACCGTAGCCGCGTCAAGCGAAGATGGAAGCAGGGCGGGCTATAGCAATTACGGCGCTCTTATAGATATCACGGCTCCCGGTGGAGATAGGGATAAAAACGCAACGATATACTCCACTCTCGATGGTGGCGCGACAACGCCAAATTATGATAACGCGTACGCGTCTAATACAGGTACGAGTATGGCGACTCCTCACGTAGCGGGGATTGCCTCACTTATTACAAATCTTATACCCGAAGCGGATTACGCGCGAGTAAATTGTATTTTACAAGCGACGGCGCGCCCATTTTCAGTGGGAAGCAAAGACGACTGCTCTACGGATATCTGTGGGGCGGGAATCGTCGACGCCACTAGCGCTTTAGCGCTCGCTTCAAATCCAGATCTGTTATTGGAGAGATATGACGATGAAGTTTATGACGTAGATAAAAATATTCTATACGATTTTGATTTGGAAGAAGATAAAATCGATTCATCTTCATTATGGTTCATAAATCAAGGTAGGTTGACTTCCAACGATATTAACGATAGCGATAGCACTTTTTACCAGATAAATTTATCTAACGTCGCACTGTATGATATCAGTTTTGACTGGAACGTTAGTTCGGAAAATGGTTTTGATTTTTTTCGCTTTTATGGTGGAGACGCCAATCTGATTTCGAGTGGAGAACGCGCGGGTTCCTATCAAGCGTCCGCCGTTGTCACCGTTGACGAGCAAGTCGCTTTAAAGTGGAATTATTTAAAAGATGATTCTTTAAGCTATGAAAATGATAACGCGTGGATTGACAACCTTGCCATAACGACGTATAAAACCGCGTCCTCTCTCTCGTTTTCAAAAAATAGCGTTAAAAAAACAGTCGTTATCAGAAACGTTGGTGGTTGCAAAGCTCTTAGCGTCGGCGTACCGACTCTTAGCGACTCGGTAAAATTTACTCTTACAAACAACTGTTCTCAGCCATTAAGCTATAAAGAGAGTTGCAGTATGGTCGTAGAGTACGTAGGCTCTTTTGATACCAGTGACGTAACTACCCTAAGCTATGAGACAAGCGACTCTTCTATACCTCGCGTTGAAAAAGTTTTTGACGTGAAAGCGCTTGGCTCTATCGCGCCTATAATAAACTATCTGCTGTTTTAGACGATGGAGAGCTTATAAGCCCTCTATCATCTTTATAAGCTCTTCTGGTCTATTGGAGTTTTTAATAGCCGCTTCTTTTGTAATGATTCTTTTTTGCAGTAGTTCTATGAGTTGTTGCGTCTGCGTCGTCATATGCGTCTCTTGCTGATTTAACTGCATTTGAGAGTAGATTTGGTGAACTTTGTCCTCTCTAATCTGATTTTGAACGGCTGGATTCGTTATGAGAATCTCCTGCGTCGCGACCTTACCCTTGTTAAGTTTTGGTATAAGCGTTTGCGAAACGACCGCAACGAGAGAAGTTGCGAGTTGCGCTCTTACCTGAGCCTGCTCTTCACCGTCAAAAACGTCGATAATACGGTTAATGGTACCAGGCGCGGAGTTCGTATGCAGAGTTCCAAAAACCAAGTGACCGGTCTCCGCGGCGGTTAGCGCGGCGCCAATGGTTTCGGCGTCACGCATCTCCCCGATTAGGATTACGTCTGGATCTTGTCTAAGCGCGTACTTAAGCGC
>QNAG01000317.1 GCA_003641415.1 Candidatus Zixiibacteriota bacterium
ATCTTGGGTATACGGATATCCCTATCTTCTCTCCCAACTCCAACGATGGCTATACCGGATTTGGTTTGAACGGAACTAAGTTTCGGAAAATAACCTGGAATGGATTAGTGTTCTTGGACTGCCTGATAAAATTGCTTAATCATGTTAGACCGCGAGAGAAACACCTAGGTACTACCGAGAAATTGTACTATCACTCTATTCAAAAGCTAATAGCGGCGATAAAAAACGATCAGCCTCTTAAGGATTTGGCCCTGGAAACATCATATGATTTTGCCCATATTGAGACTACTGACGATTACCGACCGCTGGTTGGTTTGGTTGGGGAAATTTTCTTGCGCAATAATCGTTTTACCAACAATCACCTGATCGAGAAACTTGAAAAGTATGGGCTCGAAGTACGTCTTGCTACTTTCACCGAATGGCCACTGTATACATCATACACCTTCCGGAGAGACTCGTTCACTGATAGGAATCTAAAAGGATTGTTAATGAGTAATATCCAGATTCTGACACAGCAATATATGGAGCACAAAGTCTTTTCTGCTTTCCAAAAGCATTCCGATCTGATTGAAGACTTATCGGTCGGAAGAGTGATGCAATTGGCTTCTCGTTATCTGCCGCTTGATATTGAGGGTGAAGCTATACTTACAATCGGGAAAGCTGTTGAGATGGTCACAAATGGCGCTTCAGGAATCGTCAATGCCATGCCGTTTAACTGCATGCCAGGAATGGTCGTCAGTTCACTCTCGAGAAAGGTGTCATACGATCTTGGGAAAGTTCCCTGGTTGAATATAAGCTATGAGGGACTGCAAGATTCAGGGGAAGAAACCAGATTGGAAGCTTTTGCAGAGCAGGCACGGGCTTTCTCAAAGCTTAGCCAGGATAAAAAGGAGAAACTAATTATTTAGGATAATCTCCTTCCTTGAATATAGACAAAGTTTGTTACTTCTGTCTTTCGTTACATTAAGCGGATTCGAATGGAAAGAAATGGGGGTTGTTGCTATGTGAGATTAGTGCTATAAGTAAAGATACCATATGTCCCTGTCGAGGAGTATTAATGGATAGATTTTTTTTGTTTGCGCGGAACATATAGTATATATTGTTGTTAAAATAGGGAATGTAAACTTTTTTTTAGAAGGAATAAAATATGAATGCACCTGTGATTGTTAGTGATTCAACGTTCGAGCATGAAGTTCTTAAGGATGACAAGCTGGTAGTTGTGGATTTCTGGGCTGAATGGTGTGGCCCTTGTAAGATGATAAGTCCTATATTAGAAGAAGTTGGGAATGAATATCCCGAGGATATGAAAGTTGCCAAGGTCGATGTTGACTCGAACAACGCTGTTGCAGCCAAATACGGAATTATGTCTATACCGGCACTCCTGTTTTTCAAGAATGGTGAAGAGATCGATCGGGTCATTGGGGCTGTTCCAAAATCACATTTGGTCTCAAGAGTGGAAAATGCCCTTTCTTAAAATCTTCCAGTAGAATTATTAAAACCGGCCGAGAGGATCTCTCGGCCGGTTTTTCTGTACTGAGGTACTGGATTACACACGGAATATGGAAGCTAATTCAGGGCTTCCCAACTAGCGGGACACATATAATTTCTTGATTTTTTTATGAAAATTAGAGATTTTATATAAGTTGGATGGTAGCGCAACAATCGCTAAGAGTTCCTTGGAGCTATAGCTACCTATCGGTGTGTTAATCGTTTTAGTTTTGCGGTCGATATAGTTGAATAATGGCATATAACGAGTATAACAGGCCTCCCTTCCGGGGATTTCGTCTTGGTCCAATGACGATATCGCCATTTATTAAGGCAATGCTGATTGCCAATGGCGCAGTCTTCCTTATTCAGATTATCTTTCCACAGTTAACTCGAGAGCTAGGTTTAACTCCAGCGGCCTTTTTTAGCGAATTCCCCAACCGTCTTTATCAACCCTTTACCTACATGTTTCTCCATGGCGGGTTCTGGCATATTTTCTTTAATATGTTTGTGCTGTGGATGTTTGGTACCGAAATTGAGTTTACCTGGGGAAGCCACCCCTTTGGCCGGTTTTATGTCCTATCAGGGTTGGCTGGCGCTTTGCTAACTCTGGTGGTTAACTCATCCCAGAATATTCCTGTGGTGGGCGCTTCGGCTGCTATCTATGGGGTTCTCATTGCATATTGGTTGATGTTTCCCAATCGCATGTTGTATATTTATTTTCTTTTTCCTGTCAAAGTAAAGTGGGCTATCCCTGCAATTATGCTCCTGGGTTTCCTTGCCGGTGGAGGAAACATTGCACATATGGCTCATCTGGGGGGAGCTTTATTCGCTTTGGTATATCTCAAGTCTGATTGGCGTATAAGACGAATGCCCGGTTTTTTCCGCAATTTCAAACATCGCCGAAAAGAAGCAAAGCTGGAGAAAAACCGCCAGAAAGCGGAAGATATCATGAAGCGTGTTGATGCTGTACTGGATAAGATCAATGAAGTGGGGATAGAAAATATCAGTCCGGCGGAAAGAAAATTACTTGAAGAAGCATCGTCGCATCTTTCTGAAGAAAACTCAACCGAGGACAGGTAACTCTGATGCACAAAAAAGTACTGCTCGCGGAACGATCTGATGCTACACGTAACGTCACAGAGACAGTTTTAAGGCAAAACGGCTTCGAAGTCATTTCAGTACGTAGTGGTGAAAAAGCTCTCAAGGTTCTATCGGTAAATAGCCCGGACCTGATGATTATCGGAGAAGAGCTTCAGGGGCACGATGGCAAACAATTATATCAGTGCGTGCAGGAAAATAAGGCGATATCCTCGGTACCTATGTTGCTATTGACCGATAGTGCGGATACCAGCCTTCCGTTCCCCCAGGAAATCATCATCACCAGACCGGTCGATACCAGAGATATTTTAGAGAAAGCGAGAATATTCTCCGGTCAATCTGTTTCTGA
>QNAG01000318.1 GCA_003641415.1 Candidatus Zixiibacteriota bacterium
CATGGGACGAGCAAACGAGTTAACACTATCGCTGAATACCGCAAACAGGTAGAGTTCTTTGGGAAACAGTTACAGCACATCACAACTGACAAAACCAAATAACCATCTCCCGTGTATACCAGGCGGGGTCGTCTTGACCCCGCCTTTTTTTATATAGCCATAACCTATCTGTGTCACAGGTTTAGAATAGAAAAACGATAATATAAACTCACTATCTCCCGAGTTAACACCATTTTGCTCAGTAAGACTTAAATCAAGAAACTGCTTTGCAACAAAGTCGATTACCACTTTATTCTTAGAGTTCGGTTATTAAGCCGAAGTGAAAAAGAACAATTTGATTGAGGATATGCAATGTCTTACAATTTCGCTTTGACTGGTGTTTCCGGTTATGTTGCCCCGAGACATCTAAAAGCCATCAAGGACACCGGCAACGTGCTCGTAGCCGCAACAGACCCACATGATGCCGCCGGAATCCTTGACCGCCATTTTGACGGTGTCGAGTACTTTACTGAGTTCGAACGTTTCGACAGACACATTGAAATGCTGCGCCGACAGGAAGAAAGACATGCTGTCGATTATGTCAGCATTTGTTCCCCCAACTACCTTCATGATGCTCACTCCCGGTTTGCCCTGAGAATAGGGGCTAACGCTATTTGTGAAAAGCCACTTGTTCTAAACCCGTGGAACTTAGATGCACTAGCTGATGCTGAGAAAGAATACGGCAAGCGGGTGTTCACTATTCTTCAATTAAGAGTACATCCAGCTTTAATTAAACTGCGCAAGAAACTCCAAGAGAAATCGTCCAACACCAAGAAGGATGTTCGTCTGACATATATTACTTCACGCGGCCCCTGGTACCTGGTGTCCTGGAAAGGTCAGATTGAACGCTCCGGTGGACTCGCAACCAATATCGGCATTCACTTCTTTGATCTCCTTATGTGGCTGTTTGGATCTGTGCAAATTTCAGAGGTACACATGGCTACTGAGCTTCATACTGGTGGCTATCTCGAACTTGATAACGCTCGAGTACAATGGTTCCTCTCAATTGACAAGAATGATCTTCCCAAAGATATTAAGGCTAAGGGTCAGACTACTTTTCGTTCAATCACTATTGATGGCGAGGAGATTGAGTTCTCAGGAGGATTTACAGATCTGCATACTGTTGTATATGAAGAGACTCTAGCTGGTCGCGGTTTTGGACTTGATGATGCTCGCCCATCTGTCGAACTTGTGCATAACCTCCGTACTACGGAGACGATAGGCATCACTGACAGTTCTCACCCAATTCTGTCGAGTTTGAACAAGTAATTCACAAAATATCCAGTTGATGGTTTTGTCTTACCAGCGAAAGCTGGTATCCAGCGCATAGGTAATGGCCTCTGGATTCCTGCTTTCGCAGGAAAGACAATGTACATAACTGCCAGTCTTGTAGATTAGTCGCCGTTCTTGTAGGTCAAACCGCCTGTCGGCTTGACTTGTAACTACCTTATAGGTCAGGCGGCAAGCCGCCTGACCTTACTTATGTCGTTAACCGTCCCTCGACTCCGCTCACAGGCATCGCCTGGTTCAAGCATCGCCTGGTTCAAGCATCGCCTGGTTGGATAACATTCGGTAGTTCCGACAATATCCCTTAATCAGACGGATTGCTTTTCTACATCACCAACCATCTGGCTGAATTCGGACGCAATCTTTCCAATATCAAGGAATATCAGCAAGCGATTCTCAAGTTTTGCAATTCCTTTGATATAGTCTGCATTGACAGAACTTACAATCTCCGGCGCAGGCTCAATTGTAGATTTTGGAATCTTAAGAACCTCTTCAACCGAGTCGACAACCATGCCAACTATATTGCCGTCTACATCACAAACCAGTATCCGCGTTGATCTGTTCCACTCTTCCGAATCAAGACCGAATTTCTTGCGCATGTTGATTACCGGAATAACCTTGCCGCGCAAATTGATAATCCCCTCGCAATAGTGCGGTGCTTGCGGAACCTTTGTGATATCAACCATTCGGTTTATTTCCTGAACCTTGAGGATATCTATTCCAAACTCTTCGTTACCAAGACGAAAAGACACTATTTGAAGGAGATCCCCGAGGTTATCGGTGTTTTTTTCTTCTATTTCCATAACCATTTTCTCCGTATTATTTTCTTATTATCAATTTACTAACTAAACATCATGCTAAAACACTTTATCGGTTCCGTTATTGCTTATTGGTACAACACAAGATCGCACTACGTTCCTACCTCGGCTTGTCACCCTAGCGAAAGCTGGGGTCCAGCCTACCGGCAATGGTCTCTGGATTCCTGCTTTCGCAGGAAAGACAATATAGGAAGTAGGGTGAAGCCCCCTTACGGTTCCGCCATAATACTGACAAAACCGTAAGGGGCACTACAAGCTCAACGTGTTCAGATAGTCGTCTCCTCCCTCGAGTTTTCAGAAATCTTGAATCTCCTCACAATCTGCTGCAGTCCTTCAGCATTGCGGCTAAGTTCTTCGGCTGCTGTTGCTGCCTGTTCTGCACCACTGGCCGACTCCTTAGTAGCTATCGAAACCTGCTCAACATTCTTGGAAATCTGCTCAGCCGCTACCGACTGTTCCTCAGAGGCTGTTGCTATCTGCTGGACCATGTCCATGATCCGCTGTGAGCCGTTGACGATCTCTGTAAGACTGTTTCCGGCCTTGTCGGCCAACTCGCGACCAGTATCAACTTCTTTAGTGCCAGTTTCCATAGAAGAAACAGCTTCTTGTGTGCCCTGTTGCATACCCTTAATCATATCCGTGATCTCGCCGGTTGCTTTGCCGGTACGTTCAGCCAGTTTCCGAACTTCATCAGCCACAACCGCAAAGCCACGTCCCTGCTCACCAGCCCGGGCCGCTTCGATAGCCGCATTGAGAGCAAGAAGGTTGGTCTGGTC
>QNAG01000319.1 GCA_003641415.1 Candidatus Zixiibacteriota bacterium
CGGCAAGCCCAAAAACTGACCATCGACAAATGCTGTCGAATCCTGAAAGTCATAACCATCTCCGGAGCACTTTCCAACAATAGTGGCACCACCCTCAATTGAGGCATCATGCAAATCCTTAATCCCATCGACAAAAGTACCGGGATAAGTTTCCTGATCACCCAGACCAAACAATGCGACCTTTTTCCCCTTGAGATTAGCGCCACTCAGGCTGGCGAGAGAATCAGCCCAATCATCCTGCAAATCGCCCAGACCCCAGGTCGAAGCCCCAAGGATCAGTAAATCACATGCCTCCAAATCGGCCTTGACCGCATCTTCAATAGGGGTCACTTTTGATCCACCAATCAAGGCACATATCAAGTTTGCAGTATTTTCTGTGTTACCAGTGGTACTACCGTAGAAAATTCCTGTTTTCATTGTTTTTTTCTCCCATTTAGTGATAATTTTAGAAAGCTTTTCAAGATATTGAAAAGCAATATCAATATACTCGAAACAGACAGAGGAATCTGTGACAGGCATCACAATACGTGATTTTTCTTACAAAGGATTTTTTTGTGGACAATCAGAAAGGATGGCAGGCGGGGATTAAATCCATTTGCTGGTCAGCTGAAACTGCAACTGCAGCTACCGCTGCATTCCACTTCGTCAAGAACAGACTCAAGGCATGAAATGTCCTGAAATTTGACCTGTCCTCTCAGATAGCTGATCCCATCCTGCTTCGTCAGCCTTTGCAGACAACGGGACAAAGTCTCTCTGGCAATTCCCAATTCCTGGGCCGTCAAACTGATCGGCCTGAGATCAACGCTGTGCCCCCCCGCAGAAGTGCAACGTCCCTGCCTTATTTTGTGCAGCAGATATGCGGCAACCTTCACGTCTGCCTTGCAGCAGCGGGAAAGTGTTCTCATTTCACGTTCCTGCTCAACCTGGGAGGCCATCTGACCAAGAATATTGCCGTAAAAATTTGTATTGCCTTCCATGAGCTGGCGAAAAGCGTCGTGATTCCAGTATATCAACTCTGTCGTTCCGGCATTGACCATCTGGCTGTTACAAGAACGATTTGAAACAGCCGCAGCCAGGCAGAAAAATTCACCGACACCGAATCGTTGCATCAAGTGCTCCTGTCCGTCTGGTGCTGTACGCAACATACGCATCTCACCAGAAACGACAAAAAACAATCGTCGCGACATCTCTTCCGGGTCGATTCGCCCAAATTGTCCTTTGAGAACACGAGTACGACCAGCAGTCGCAACCTGTCGGACAAGGTCGGCATCAACCCCCTCCAACAGTGGAGCACTGCTCAAAATAGCCAAAATCTTGTCTAACATCTCAAGCCGCCTGCAATAGCTGAGAGGGAAGGCACCCAGTCGCCAGCTTTGTAATCACTTCTTGTCTTTTAGCACGATAAAAACTATTCAATCTCAAGCTCCTGGCTGGTGGGCCGTAGATTCGCCACAACCCCCGGCCATGAGAAAATTTGGCTCCGTGCCGCATGAAGCCTTTGACATCCTTGATCGGATACCCCAGAAACATCCCGACTTCATGGGGAACTCCAAGACTAAAGGATTCCTGTAGATGGTGAAGCGTTTTTTCCAATGTGAGTGGCTGGGGATACCCGTGGTGAAGTAGAAAAGTTTGCATCGTTTTTCCGTTCAACCGACGCTCCAGTAAGTCGGAACGGTAAATGAGTAGCAGAGCACTGTCTTTTTCGGATCTCATCGTCCGAACTGAGACTGGTAAGTCCGCCAGAAGGTCTGTTCCGAACTTCTGCCACAGGCGATACATGCGTCGTCCACATGGGAGCTTCTGATTTGGAATGCGGATCATATTGGCTGGCTTTGCCCCGGAGATGACCTCTGCCGCTGCAATCGCAAAAAAAGCAGCCAGACACTCCCGAGGCGTTGGAAACATCCCGGCAACGTCGATCCAAGTCAAATCTCGTTCAATCGGGAGAGAAGGCGAACCGGAATTTACTTTCTTCTCAAGAATATCTGCGCAGCAATTCGGGTTTTCACAACAGGGCATTTAATAGCTCCAATGGATTTTGATTACCATTATCATTTTAGTGACAAAAAATTAGCAGCATTAACTGCTGCCTTAACTCTATCGTGTTACCTGCAAAAACTGAGTTCGTAATAAACCTAAACGATTCATCACTAATAATCTGTGACTTGAGTCACAATTTAAAAGAATGAAATTCTTTTATTTTCCGGCACAACGAGAGCAGAGGCCATATAACTCATGGCGATGGTTTCTAATCACGAATTGATAGCTTGCTGCAATCTCCTGTTGCAATTGTTCTATTTGTGGTTCGCTGAATTCAATAATCAGTCCACACTCCACACAGACCAGATGATCGTGGTGACTGTCCTCCCTGACGGGCTCAAAACGTGTCTGCCCATCCCTGAAGTTTTGTTCAATTGCTATTCCACATTCGACTAGCAGTTTCAATGTTCGATGAACAGTTGCATAGCCGATTTTGGGATGTTTCTTACGTAGCTTCAGATAGAGGTCTTCTGTTGAGCAATGGGAGTGTGAATTCAAAAATGTTTTGATGATAACGTTTCTCTGCTTCGTTGTTTTGAGACCTTTACGCCGCATAAAATCGTCGATTATTTTTTCCTGTTCCATCGATGCGCCTCAGATATTGAAAACAATTTTCAATATCTATGATAATCCAACAACATTGTCAAGTCTGTTTTGAAAAATCGCCGAGCAGGAAAGAATTTACTGCTCGGCGTGTCCACTTACGGTGATCCCTTTCTAAAATTCTAATGCCAGTTGGCAGGTCACAGTATCTGCTGACTCATCTGTCCCACCATCCGAGGTATCATAATCTTCATCGTGAATATACTCCAGAGCGATACCCAAGCCATCGGTTATTACGAAACCAAATGTTGCGCCAATACGTGTCTCTGGAAG
>QNAG01000320.1 GCA_003641415.1 Candidatus Zixiibacteriota bacterium
AGATGAAGTTGACCTATCAGAGTATATCGACTATAATGATATCTACCGTCAGATTCAGATAGGGGGTTTCCTCGACGACGTGTACATGCACAAGCGGATCCATTCTTCGTTGGGCTATCTCACCTCAGCCGAATTCAAAGAGCAGTGGCGAAAGGAGTGTGCTCCGGCCTCAAGTTGAACTAGAAACTACTGAAGAAGTATCCGATGTCAGGGGGCACTTCAATGTATCTTCTTAAATAAGTAGTGGTAAATAGCTGTGGCCGGTCTCATTGGGGCCTTCTGTCCCAAACTACGCCGACCGAGCCACAGACGGGCACGGTCAGGAAGCCTGCCCTGAGTCCGCGAAGGGACCGGCCCGAGTTGCCCCCAGATATTGAGAAGATACACTTCAATTAATCTCTCCATGTGGGAAGTTATACTTTTGTGGATCCTTAGTGAGGAAGTAGCTCAACTTATTATTGAAGGAGGTAATGAGATGAACTATGACTTCCGATGTTTAAAACCTTCAATTGGTTACGAAGAGTTAGCGGAGTTTATAGATTTGCCTGATAGGATTCTTAAATCGATCTGGGCCGTTTCTAGCATCTGTCACTACAATCCTGGAAGCAACATTCTTCGAGAAGAAAATCCTAGATGGGCTACTTATTTGATTCTAAAAGGCAAAGTGGATATTTTTCAGGTTTTCATAAACGGGCGCAGGCAGGTGGTGCTGCACTTGGGGCCGGGAGAATGGTTTAATTTTATCCCCAGTCTGAAACCCATTGGCGATAATTGTGTCAATGTAAGTGCGTCCACTTATGTGAGAGCAGCTGCCATTGAAGATGATGATTTTCGCAGGCTACTAAGACAGTATCCTGAGTTTGCTTATTATTTTCTCCTAAACATTGCTAATCAAGTGCAGCAGTTGATTGATCTCACTGCAACCTTATCATTTCTTTCTACGAAAGCAAGGATTGCAGATTTTCTGCTCAAACACGTTGATAGAGCGGGGGTGATTGAATGGACCTGCACGCAAGAAGATATCGGCGATCGTGTGGGAACGGTGGCAGATGTTGTCGGACGAACGCTGCGCCAGTTTGTTGATGATGGACTGATTGATATCCCGTCTAGGCACTGCATTATTATCAAGAACTGGAAAGGTTTGGAAAATGAAATCAAGTAGTGATCAGTTTGGTACCTAAATAAACCGACAATAGTCTTTTCTTACTGTCGTAAGTCGGATTTAGCCTACTATGATAGTAGTAATATTAGCCATTTTTACTTATACTAAGTTTATGGCTTTCTGTATTGGTCAACAAGATGAGGCAAAATTAGGAAGAGGCCATTCTTATAATCTTGTTACCGAGCATATTTTGGGCGGTCAAGTGAAGCCCAAGATTGTCGTATTTTACTAATCTGTGTAGCCCCGTTTCAAATCGGTCTTTCGGTCAATGCATCATGTTCATCGACTGGTACAAATATATCAACAGAACCGTATTGTCAAGGCGAGAACAAATTATGCCCCAAGGGAAAGGGATAGTCCACATGATTTGTTGGCTGGTGCATTATGTGACAATTGTTCATGGTGCATGGTTAGTTGTTGATGTTTTTCGACGAAGTATAAAGACATCGCTTCAGGCTTTACTTGAAGCGATGTCTTTTTATTTTCCGATTGATTCAGCGGGGCCAAGGCTTCTTATGGGCCGTGCTTTATAAATGAAACGAGTCCAAATTCAAATTCGGGATAAGGAGGTTCAGGATAAGAGATGCGGAATAGTTCGGGGTGTTAACTGAGCAAACTATGAGAGTTCATATTGAGAAATGGAGGTAAGACTGAAATGAGCGGTAAATACATACTTGTCCATGATCTAGGAACTACTGGTAATAAAGCAGTCATTGTTAATGATAAGCTGGAACTGTTAGCCAGTGGATACACTCCGTTTAAGCAATACTATCCACACGCGAACTGGGTTGAGCAAAACCCAGAAGAATGGTGGACAGCGGTTGTTGAGAGTACCCAGGAAGCCCTTAAGACCAGTGGGGTTGACCCTGCGGACATCGCTGTGGTCAGTTTCAGTGCTCAAATGATGAGCCAGACCCCGGTAAGCAAGGAAGGCGAATTGCTGGTGGACCGCACGGCTATCTGGGCAGATTGCCGCAGCGGCGAACAGGCCGAGCGCATTCACAATTACTTCGGGGGACTGGATAATTATTACAAGATCCACGGCGTAGGTTGGCAGTCTGAGCTCCACGTGATCAATAAGTTGCGTTGGATCAAAGACAACATGCCGGAAGTCTACAACAAGACCTACAAGTTTCTCCAGGCAAAGGAATTTATCGCCCAGCGGTTGACGGGCAACTTTGCGACTGAGTGGGGCGACGCTTCAATGTGTGCCTACATGGACATCAAGAAGCGCAAACTTTCGGAGGAGATCTTTAAAGCGGCTGGAATTGATATGGACAAGATTCCTGATGTCCTTGAATCGCATGACATTATGGGTTACATCACGCCCGAAGCGGCCAAGATCACGGGTCTGAAGGCCGGGACGCCGGTTTGTCTTGGTTCCGGTGATGTGATTTGCTCCGATGTCGGCGCAGGTGTGGTTGAACGTGGGATGGCTTACACGTACATCGGATCCGCCAACTGGACCGGTGTGTTCCGAGAAGCCCCCAGTACCGATCCGGCAGTGAAGATGAATTGCAGCACCTGTCTGCCCTGGCCCAACGCCTACCACCTGGTGCTGATTACAGCAGCCGGCGGCATCGCCCAGCAATGGGCCAAGGACAACTTTTATGGCCTCGAGGACTACGTGGCCGAGAAGCTTGGCGCCGACATCTATGACGTCATGACTGATGAAGTGTCCAAGATCGCTCCTGGATCGGACGGCCTGGTGTTCCTGCCCTACCTGCGTGGCGGCGGTGCGCCACACTTTG
>QNAG01000321.1 GCA_003641415.1 Candidatus Zixiibacteriota bacterium
AACATCAATTGAAATGGACATCGTAGATTTGAATTTCACTTTTCCAAGAAGAGGGAAATTGAAACCACTTGGTTTAGAGAAACTATATTTTGTGGAAGCGCCGAACGATTTGCGTGTAGAATGGGATTCTGACTGGAATTTGCCATTCGTCCTGTTGTAATCTTTTTTTATGTCTTTTGACAAAGTATATGAAGATGATATCGAGAGTCCTCTGAAAAGCTTGAAGTTAACTTGAAGAAGTGGACTACGGTTGATAGATTCCGAGCGTGATGTGGGAAATCCCCTATTAATATCAAATGTTTCTTTAGTGCTGCGGGTGTAACTAGTGCTCGGCGCAAAAACATCAATGAGCTTGTTTACTATACCCTTGATTAGCGGTAGAGTTGAAAATTGAGAAATACGGATCCTTAAGTCAGGCCAGTTCGTTGACACGCTTCTGAACAGAGCCCCCTGTTTGATCAGGTCCTCGCTGATGCTTCGGTTGAAACGCACATCAGTAGAAATGCCTCCAAGAAATTTAAATCCGCTTGATAACTCATAGTTTTGCCCTTGAGTGGATGAGGGGTTGCGGGTCTGTGATATGGTTGTAATTCCTGGTTCTCTGGTCAGCCCAAAACGGTATTTTAACTCAGGTCGGGTTATCATACCAGGGAGTGAATAGTTGAAACTCTCACTGTAACTATACTTGGGTGCTTGTATCCATCCCGTCATAAACCGTAACACAGCCAAGGGAGGATCATAGAATGGTTTGTCAGGCTTTTTCTCAACGTCCGCCTTTCGGCTTCGGCGGGTTCGCTGTTGACTGCGGCGGTGTCCCGTGCTGGATGAACCTTTTCCACCGAGGAGTTTTATATGATCGAATGAACCGTTTATACTCCATGAACGACTAAGAGTGGAGCGAAGAGTCGTTGACGAGCGATCCCAATCATCACTGTATTGAGCCTTGTAAGACCAGCTCGTTCCCAGGAACGATAGCAATTTTGGGTCGTACGAAACACTGAAAGCCTGACTGTAACGTAACTCCTGTCCCAACTTGATACTCTTTAGAGATATACTAATTTCATCAGTTTCGCTTAGATCACGACGTGTATCTAACCGGAGACTGGATGTCAGGTTATCGAACACTTTGTATTGTATGTCCATGGTTCCGGTGAAATTACGCTTGAGGTCATGCTGTCGGTCGCCACTGACGTTGTCCGTGATAGTGATATTTCGCTCATAAGTGCTATTAATTTTCCACCGACTCGGATATAATCCCAAACGTGATTCGGAAGCTTTCTTCGCAATTGGAATCCATTTAGTCCAGAAGAAGATTGGTAAGGTCGGAACCTTCCTGACTCCCAGGTCATAACTGGAATTCACGTTGTAGTTTTCACCAAAGCTGTATGGAGCGTTGACAGAACTCCGAGAATTCCTTCGGTATGAAAATGAAGTTGTAATTCGATTGAGCAGCAAGTTATAGAGCGGGTTTCTCCCCTGACGACTAAACTTCGGAGATACCTGAAAAGTGCGGGATTCGCTCAAACTTCGTTCCTCGATGCGGATATCTTCAGGCAAGACAATGTCAGAGCCAGTTCTAAGCAAAGGTGTTGAAGTTGTTTTTGAGTATGAGAAAGAAACCGGTATTTTTGCTCCCCATGATCGTGGAAGAAACTTATCCATGTTCACCGATGCTGAATAGGACATGGTCGTCTGAGTCTGCCCGCTGCCAAGATTAGTGCTTGATCCCCCGCGGGTTGAGGAGGAAATGTTCCGAAAATATGGATCTTGGGATTGGAATGAAAAATTGTAAGATCCGAGATCAGCCAGATTACCGCTAAAAGAAATGCGACCAGCAGTACCCACATCGCGGCGAACATCCGAGACTCGTAATTC
Source organism: Candidatus Zixiibacteriota bacterium (assembly GCA_003641415.1). GTDB lineage: Bacteria > Zixibacteria > MSB-5A5 > GN15 > FEB-12 > B120-G9. The sequence goes on from QNAG01000321.1 coordinate 1,876, forward strand.
GTCAAGCCAAACCTCTCCGGAGATGTCCTTACTGCTATCGCTGTTGAAAACGCCGGCGGCAAAATATTTAATTGCGTTTAAATTGGGATTACCGCACACCCGAAGAGTACCGTCCGGGTCGTCACTGTAGACATCAATTTGTGACCATTCGTTTCTGGGGCGAGCCCGTTGTTCAGAATCCTTCAAGGCTGTGATTTCATCAAAGACCAGGTTAATATGGTTGCGGTGGTCCCAACCACTCCATAATTGCATTCGCTGTTGATAGTAATTGGTAGAGTCTGTTCCGAGACGTAAGAAAAACCACACCTTTCCTTCATCCGCTTGATCTTTATAATCCCCATGGACATACATCTCAATCCGACCGTATCCTGAATAGCGGTCAACGGAAATAAGTTTTTTAATTGCCAGGCATGTGTCGCGTTGATCCAGATCCTCAAACTGTAGCAATAACCCCCGTTGCGACTCCTCGACATCGGTATTAGGGTCTGTGTAAGCTTCAACATTCTTAGGTGCTTCGAAAGTTCCGTCTTCTTCACTAACAGAGGCGACGACAAACTTAGTTGTACTGTCGTCGCTGTTGTACACAATGGTATCCTGCCAATTGGATTGAATAAAGTACCAGTCCGCCATTTCGATAGTGTCAGGCTTAGTCTGACCTGGAACCCCTTCAAACCAGATGCGGACATGATCAATCTTGTTCCAGGCAGGTTGTAAGGAAGCATCACTATCATTTGATATGACCATTGTATCCATTGATAGAGAGTCACGGATAGGGATGCGGTATGTATACCATGATGAATCACTGTTGTCGGGATAGGCTGATGAATCTACCCTGAACTCACACAAGGAATCGGGATCAAATACTACCCTGTAAGAGAAATATCCATCGCTGGTATTAAACGGACCGCCGAATCTTTCTTTATCGGGAGTCTCAAGATATTCGTAATCACTCTTATTTCCTTCTGTGCCGTTAAGCCATTCATAGTATATTGAGTCGTTCCAGGCACTTTCGTT
>QNAG01000322.1 GCA_003641415.1 Candidatus Zixiibacteriota bacterium
AAGCAACTGGAAGCTAAAGTTCGCACTGCCGACCGCTTAACGGCTATTGGTGAACTATCAGCTTCTATAGCACATGAAATCCGTAATCCTCTGGCAGCTATTTCTGGTTCTGTGGAGGTACTCAAGAGCGACTTGGAGCTGTCGGGAGAAAACCAACGTCTTATGGATTTAATCGTTAAGGAGTCGCATCGCTTGAGCAGAATCTTAAGTGAATTCCTCGACTATGCTAGAATTGAACGCGCTGCGTATAACAAAGTCGATCTCTGTCGAGTGGTGAGTGATACAATCCAAGTACTACACCATCACGAGTCATTCCATGAGTCTATTAAAATTGGCATTGAAGCCAGCGAGTCAATTCTGTATGTAGTAGGTGATGAAGATCTGTTCAAACAACTATTATTGAATCTGGCTGTTAATGCTTGCGAGGCACTTGGTTCTAAAGGGGGTAGCCTGGATTTTCGCCTGTTATCAAATAGGGAAAAAGAAAAAGTGGTACTTTTAGTAGAGGATAGCGGTCCCGGAATTCCACAGGATCAAACCAAGCGTATTTTTGAGCCATTCTTTTCAACCAAGAAACAGGGAACCGGTCTTGGTCTAGCCATAGTGCATCGTATCTGTTCAGCGTTGAAACTCGACCTCAGTATTAAATCCTTTCTTGGCGAAGGAACCTCTTTCAGAATTGAGTTTCGCCTTTTCAAATATCAAGATGATTTTTCAACTGATAAAGTATTAGGTGAATTGACAGAGGCTAAGACCTGAAGAAAGTCGAACACTTTTTTGGGTTGATTTTCTATTACTTCGGTGTATTTTTCTTTTCTGATAACATTTATATTGGGAGAGTTTATGTCGTTTTTCAGGCTTGTTATAGTTTCTACTGTTTTGCTTTTGCTTGGCGCTGGTTGCAAGCGGGTGGTAATATCATCTCAGAATATTGATCGCTATCAACATGATGTAGTTCAAGCTGATACGTTATACTCAATCACTATGCCGGAGCTGTATGATCTGTTACTTCATAGTAAACTGATTCCTCATGGAGGAACTCTCGAACGCTTAGAAGTGAAGCAATTTCTTGACAGCGTTGTTTGCGATACATTAACTGGTTTTGCAGCGAATGAAATAAAGTTAGAGGATCATTACTTTTACTATAGGATGTTCCGTCGGCCGTATTATGATCTATTGATTAAAGAATGGCTCAGAAAGACAGTCTATGACAAGATAGAGTTAGATTCTACAGAGGTAGTAAAGTATTACTATAATAATCCAGATGTCTTTTCGGTTGAAGAGAAAACTTTATTGTACCACATTCTGGTTACTGGTTTAGGATTGAAGTATAGCTCTGATTCTCTGTATTATCGCTCTATATCTCCAGAAAAGCTCGAAGAGGAAACGGCTGAGTATGCCTGGCGGTTGTACAAATTACTTGATTTCGGGGAAGATTTTAAAGAAGTCTCATATTTATATTCTCATGATAATTTGGCAAAGTCTCGACGAGGGTGGCTAGGGTGGGTAGCCAGAGGAGTTTACAAACATCCCTTTGATTCTGTAGCCTTTTCTCTCAAACCCGGTGAGTACTCTAAGCCTTATCGTGATGAGGATGGATGGCACATTGTTTATGTAAAAGACTATCAATCTGAAGGGCTTCCAGACTTTGATTCCGTGCAGTATCGTCTGGCTTGGAACGGACTGATGGGTGAACGGGCAAACAAATTAGCTCAACCGTTGGTAGATTCTTTAGCAGGGGAAATCAATCTTGAGTTTCATGAAGAAGTGCTTGATACTAATGTATACTTTGTTGATCGTCAGCAGTGGGCAGCCATAGTAAATGGTGTAGATTCTATTGACTTTACTGACCTTAGGTCATGGGAGGAAGCTACTCGTAAGAAATACAAAGTTGCAAACACAACAATCGAAATGAAAAAGGAAATTCTCAGACGATTGGCGAAACGCATAGTTGCCATTCAAGCTGCTCGCGCAGCCGGCATTGATACGCTTCCGTATGTAAAGGCTGAAGAGGAAAGAATGCGTCATAAGCAATGCAAAGCACTTGTGCGAAAAGGTTGGACTGATATTGGCTGGTTTCCTTCAGACAGTATGGTGGAAGTCTACTTCCAAAAGCATATAGATGAGTTCAAACCTGAGAAACCATTAAAGGTTCAGCACATAATTACCCAGGATTCAGTTTTAGGGGAATTTATAAGAGACCAGGCGATGGCCGGTAACGATTTTCTGGAACTGGCTAATGAATACTATCCGGGTGAAGAAAGTATCAGGCGCGATCTCGCTAATCTGGGTGATGTTGGTCCTGAGGATGTTCCACCAGCATTTTTCAAGGCTGCTATGTCAATTCAAATCGGTGATGTAACTCATCCGATCAAGACGGAGTATGGTTATCATATTATCAAAGTACTGGAGCGCTTTGGTGAACCTGACATGAATCAGGCCAGATCAAAAATCGCTCCTATTTTGAAAAAATTGCATGCTATGGAAGTTTTTCGAAATTATCGAGATGAACTCTACCGGCGATATCAAGTCAGATTCCCTGGCTCACTTTACCCTATACATCTGAAGCCACTTGAATATCGTACCGATTAAGCATGGGTGAAACTAAATCTGTTTCCTTGCAGATAACCTTCGGTCAAGAACTGCTACGTAAGGCAACACATCTGGGTGCTTTGGTTATTCCGGGGTCCTATTATTTTTTTCAACTTACCCGGTTTCAGATGCTGGCCATTATGATTCCTGTCACGATTCTGATGATCATCATTGATATATCAAGACTTCGTAACTGGAGGTTTTGGCAGAACTTTGCCGGAAAGATAACTTCCAAAATGATACGCGCCCACGAGCATGCTGGTGATTTCACTGGTGCAACTTACA
>QNAG01000323.1 GCA_003641415.1 Candidatus Zixiibacteriota bacterium
AAGCGATATACGATACGGCATGATTCGCTCGGTTATTTCTGTTGGAATAAACACGTCCGTAAAAAGTTCGTAGCTCGATTTTCTGTAGAAATGATAGCCAAAGAAGAAAGGCAACTCGAATTCTGGTTGTCCATGTGGGCAAAATGGTCAACAGGGCATCACGGAATGCCGCCTGAAGAAGAGTGTCTTGAGTTATTTAACTATTTTCGCCAAGAAGATCTGGATACCGTTGATGAATTTATTAGTCAGCTTATTTCACTATTTAAACTTGAAACAAGTTGTGGTGCTTTTGATGAATTGCCCAATAAAGTACATTTGCGACAGTTGTCATGGTTTATGGCTGGCTTAATCACACTTTGTGACTGGATCGGTTCCAGCGCCGATTTTTTTCCTCTAAATTCATCTGAAATTCCCCTTGATGAGTATTGGAAGCTTACTTGTAAGCAGGCTGATGTTGCCGTTAATACTGTCGGAATAATTCCAGCAAATGTTGCCACATCCAATAGTTTGCTTACGCTTTTTCCTCAGTATGTATCGACTGCGACACCGTTACAGTCTTATTGTGATCGAATTGAAATTCCCGATGCACCTCAGCTGTGGATTCTTGAAGATGTTACCGGTGCCGGTAAAACTGAGGCTGCATTAACCTTAGCTGGGCGAATGATGTCCAAATGTTTAGGGCAGGGCTGTTTTATTGCTTTACCCTCCATGGCAACTTCAAATGCCATGTACGACCGGATGGGAAAAGTCTATTCAAAGTTATTTAAACCCGGCGAAAAGCCCTCGTTACTTTTGGCTCATGGTTCACGGCATCTTTCCGAAAAATTTCAGAAATCATTTCTTGATTTGGATACTGAGAAGCTTACCGATAATGGAGAAAAAAAGCTGTCGTCTGCCGTTCAATGTTCACGTTGGTTGGCGGACTCCTCAAAGAAGGCGTTGCTTGCCGATGTTGGTGTGGGAACAGTTGATCAGGTCTTGTTGGGAATTCTTCCCGCCAGACATCAATCGTTACGCTTGTTGGGGTTGAAGAATAAAATTTTGATTGTTGATGAAGTTCATTCATACGACCCTTACATGAATCGATTGTTGGAAAATTGTCTGGAATTTCATGCGGCGGCAGGTGGTAGTGCAATTTTACTATCGGCGACGCTATCCCAAGAGATGAGGGAGCGGTTATGTAACGCATATCGAAATGGCCTTGGGTGTAATAGCTTGGAGCCTCTTTGCAGTAATCAATACCCTTTGGTGACGATGATTCCAGCAGAAATGAGAGCAATTGAGGATGAGGTAGAAACTCGATCTAGCGTCAAACGTTCAGTTGCTGTTGAGGTAATTGACCAGATTGGTGATGTCTATACATTGATTCGGGAAGAAACAGCAAAAGGCCGTTGTATCTGCTGGATTAGAAATACCGTGCACGATGTTCGAAACGGATATTCTGACTTGCTAGCAGAGGGTATATGTAAAACTGATGGACTTATGATGTTTCATAGTCGCTTCGCATTGCAGGATAGATTGTTGATAGAAGAGCAGGTTGTGCAACGGTTTGGGTCTTCATCTACTGTCAAAGAACGAAATGGGCAGGTTTTGATTGCAAGTCAAGTGGTGGAACAGTCCCTTGATTTAGATTTTGATATCATGATTTCCGACCTTGCCCCCATAGATTTGCTGATTCAGCGTGCCGGTCGTTTACAACGACATGAACGCAAAGAATCCCGTGATGCACCAACTCTTTATCTGTATGGTCCAACTCCGAACCAAGAGCCAAAAAAAGATTGGTATGAAAGTGTTTTTCCTAAGGCTTGTTATGTCTATCCTGACATCTCTAACCTGTGGCGAACTCAACAACTGTTACTGCAAAAAGGCTGTATCTCAATGCCGGAAGATGCTCGTTGTCTCATTGAAGGCGTTTATGGAGAAGAAGCTATTGAAGTGCCGGAAGCATTACGATTTAGCGAAGAGGACTATTGGGGCAAAGAGATGTCTGACCGCTCAATGGCAAGTTTTAACGGTCTTATTCTGGAAAAAGGTTTTGTTCGTGAAAGTAGTACCCATTGGGATGAAGAGACTCGTATTCCAACCAGACTCGGTGATGTGCAGATAAATTTCTATTTGGCTCGCATCGTTAACGGGAAGCTCGAACCCTTTTATAAGGGGGGTAAATTTGCTTGGGATCAAAGCAAATTGAAAATTAGAGAAGGATTACTCAAAACACTTGATTTGACGCAGAATGCTAAAAAAATTCTGGAGAACTTCAGAAATGAAACTACTTTTTTTCATAAGAGTGATTTGATTGTTCCTGTTAATAAAGTTGCAGATAAATGGGTTGCACGAGGGTATGACAAGCATGGAAATGAAATGGTTGTCGAATATGATTGTAGACAGGGATTGACAGTAGAGCGTTACCAACAAGATGAAGAGTGAGGGATGAAAACATGAATTTGATGACTGATCGCTGGCTACCGGTGCGAAGGCGTGATGGTAGCGAAGAAAAAATTGCTCCCCATGAGCTGACAACACAATTCGATAGTAATCCCATTGTCGAGTTGTTGGCACCTCGTCAAGATTTTAGGAGTGCTTTGTATCAGCTCCTCATCGGCATGTTTCAGGTTGCGGCAATACCCAAAGATGAGGACGACTGGATCAACCTTTGGGATGAGCCGCCGTCACCAGAATGGTTGCAGGAAAAGTTGTCGGTTTATCGTGACTGCTTTGAAATCGATTCCACTGGCCCAGCGTTTATGCAGGATTATTTGCCATTGGATACTGAACCCCAACCACTGGATAATCTTTTTGTCAGCTTACCGGCAAATAGTCATTTTCAGAAAAGTGCTATCGCCAATATCAGCCCATATTGGGCGGCAGTCGC
>QNAG01000324.1 GCA_003641415.1 Candidatus Zixiibacteriota bacterium
CAGAGTTATGAGTAAATGTGCTGAAACATATCATCTGGATACAGAATTCGATTTTCAGGTTCTGCCTGCTAGCGGACATTCCTTTCTCAACTGTATTCAACACGGTGGGATGGGTGAAATTGTCTTTAAGTTTCTGTTTGGTCATCGATAAAGTTGTTGCCATTAAACCCACTATCAGCATAGAAGTGGTTGTTGATTTATGACTCACTGGTCTCCTTTCTACAAATAGGGACTTGAATGATGCATTGGACAGACAAAGAAAACGAAAACCTGCGAGCGGATTGTCCGACGATAAAGATATTGTGTCGAACGGTATCGATACTGATTGTGGTTTTTCTGTTTTACGGTAGATTTATTTTGCCCCCTTCACTCGATATATTTACCTGGGTTTCGCCTGTTTATGCTGATGGCGGATCTGACTCTGACTCTGACTCCGACTCCGACTCTGACTCTGACTCTGACTCTGATGACGATGACGATGACGATGATAATAACGATGTCAACTCTGCTCCCGGCAAACAGTCGATGTCCCAAGCCTCAGCTCATTCTGGGGACTCATATGAACCAAGAACTATTCTTGCTGTGAACCTGGATAGAGCCGGCTATCAAGAGGCACTACGTCTTGGTTTACGCCTGGTACAAACGATAGATCTTGATGAGATTAATATAAGAATCAGACGTTTTCAAGCAGGACCCGGAATCGATGTGGAGGACGTTTTACGTAAGCTATTGAAAGGAAAAAGCAAAGCTTTATTTGATATTAACGCTTTTTATGAGAACAATGGTTATGAAAAAACCTACAATGATATCCGCGATTATCCCCTGAAAATATTGAATTGGACAGCCCATGAATTCAAAGGGGAGGGGGCCAGAATTGGCATGATTGATACTGCGGTTGATGCCCAGGCTCCTTTCCTGTCGGATCGAAAGATTTCCACCAAGTCCTTCATTGGTACATATCGTCAGGCTGATGCAGAACACGGGACAGCTATCGCCTCCCTGATGGTTGGCAAACCTGACAGTCGTTTTCCGGGGCTGTTGCCACAGGCTGATTTGTATGCGGCAGATACATTTTTTATCAATCAGGACGGTCGTCAACAGACTTCGGCAATAATGATCGCCAGAGCTCTTAACTGGCTGCTGACTCAAGATGTTTCCATTATCAACATGAGTCTGAGTGGGCCGAAAAACAGGTTACTGAAAGAATCAGTTGAGCAGGTCCTGCAACGAGGCAAGGTTATCGTTGCTGCTGCCGGAAACAATGGCCCTGATAGCCCCCCAGTCTACCCGGCAGCGATTAAGGGGGTTATTGCTATTACCGCCATTGATCGATTTCAACGCCCCTATTCCAGAGCCAATCAGGGTTGGTATATAAGTTATGCCGCCCCCGGTGTCGGTATCTGGACTCCTACTTTGGACGAGCAGGGTCGGTTCCGTAACGGGACTTCTTTTGCTGCTGCTTACTTTACCGCGATGGCTGCCGGGCAGCTTAATCAACCGGGAATGCAGCAAGGGTATAAGGCTCTCAGCAAGGTGACCAGAAAAAGAGCAGTTGATCTTGGGTCTCCCGGTAAGGATCCGATATTTGGTTGGGGGTTGGTTCGTTACCCGTGAGCCTCTTTTGAAAATGGCATGGTAGAAGAGATTTTTGTCAAAATATACGGAAAAATAATATGTACCTACTGAGTTTAGCGTTCATCTCGTTGGCAATGACATACTTGGAAGAAACAGATGCATTCCGGCAGCAGATGATTGCCCTGCTACCACGATTACGAAGATTCGCCTACAGTTTGACGTCGAATCAATCTGATGCTGATGATCTTGTCCATACCGCTTGTGAACGTGCTCTGGGACGTCAAGACCAATTTGAGATGGGGACCCGTATGGATAGCTGGATGTTTAGAATTATCCATACCTTGAGGATTGATGCTGCAAGGTCAATGCGTTCCCGTACCTCCCATGCCAGTTTTAACGAAGAGTATGATAGCGGCGGGACGGTCGATGGTAGTTACGCCCAAATGGAAGCTAAGCTGATGCTCGATAATGTCAGGCAGGCGATGAAGAAACTATCAGAGAATGACCAGGTAGTTTTGGCTCTGGTTTGTATTGATGGTTTAACCTACAAGGAGGCAGCCGAGACCCTTGAGGTGCCAGTGGGGACAGTTATGAGCCGTCTGGCTCGTGCCCGTATCAAATTGAACACTCTGCTACATGGAAACAAAAAGATGATCAGTGCGCATTAGCAGTAAAATGTGGAGAGACTTATGATTGAACTAACCGATGAAAAATTGATGGCCTACACGGATGGCGAGCTTAATGATCTTGCAGCTGAAGAGGTTCGTAATGCTTTGTTATCTAATCCCGAAGCACAGGAGCGAATTAAAATCTTCAGTGAAAGTAGAACCCTTCTGCGTGAGGCATACGACGCACCGTTCCATGAGGAAGTTCCTCAGCACCTTGTTGACGGGATTAATAATTATAAGGCTCCCCTCCGGCTTGTTGATCGCATTGCTGCCTGGTTTCAAATTATTTCCTGGCAACCAGTCCATGCCTTGGCCTTTTCCATAATTCTTATCGTTGGCATTGGCGCTGGCTGGTTCGCTGCAGATTTTTCAAAACCAGCACAGATCAAATATTCGTCCATATTTCAGGATAAAGATTTCAGCAAGGGTATGGAAGATACGGTCAGTGGTGTGAGTTTCAGTGTCGATAACTCCCGTGCCACTGTAACGCCGGTTACTACCTTTTTAGACCAATATGGACGTTATTGCCGACAATACGAGGTTGTTAGTCAGGGAAATGGAAACCGCCTGTCGTCATATGGTGTCGCCTGTAGAACCGGGGCCGGAGATTGGTCAACC
>QNAG01000325.1 GCA_003641415.1 Candidatus Zixiibacteriota bacterium
GACGTTGAAGACGTGGGTGGAGTGGATTCCTGAGACGGTATGCCCGATCAAGTGGAAGCATCCCATTGAGGCGCGGATGCGTGAGCAATTGCCTGATGGAACATGGATTGATATGGAGGTGTTTTTTGTGGCGCTGGATCGTGAAGAAGACATAAAGAAGATGCTTTCCACGGATGCTACGGGCGCGTGGATAAATGAGGCCAGGGAAATTGATGAAGAGATTGTGAGGCAGGTAAGGGGTAGGACGGGGCGGTTTCCCCCAGTAAAACACGGTGGCCCGACCTGGAGCGGATTACTTGTGGATTCCAACCCCTCGGATGAAAATCATTGGCTTTATCGCTATGATGAAAAGAAGGCGCTTGGTCCTTATGCTGAATTCTTCAGGTACCCACCGCCGCTGATTGAAGAGAGGGGGCGGTGGCGTCCTAATCCCGAAGCCGTTTATGTCATGCATCAACCGCGTGGATATGATTACTGGCTGGAAATGGTTTTTGACGCGCCCCGCGATTGGATCAATGTCTATGTTCTCGGTAAATACGGGAAAGTTAAAGGCGGCAAGGCCGTTTATCCCGAATACAATGACGCCATTCACTGCGCCAGAGAACAGGTGTCGGCGAATAATAACCTGCCGCTGCTATTGGGATGGGACTTGGATTTGCACCCTGCATGCGTGGCAGCGCAGCTTCACCCTGGGCCGCAATTGCGCATTCTCGCTGAATTCGGGGCCTCGGAAATGGGCTTGATTCAATTCGTGCGCGATATAGTGAAGCCAGGGATAGCCCGGATTTACAAGGGCAAAACCATTTATTCATGGGCTGATCCCACAAGCGGGTCGCGGCGCTCGGGGACGGATGCGCGTAATGCCTATGATGTGCTCAGACAAGCGAAATTACCCGCCCGTCCCGCTCCCACGAACGACTTCCGCATCCGGCGCGAGGCCGTAGCCTCATTGTTAATCAAACTGGTCAAGGGGGGTAAACCCGCACTTCTTCTTTCGCCTGATTGCCGGATGCTCAGGGATGGCTTCATGGGCGAATATCATTTCCCGCAGCAATACAACACCGCCAGCGGCCCCACGACTTCAGACAAACCCGCCAAAAACGATTACAGTCATTATCACGATGCCCTGCAATATCTGGTGCTTGGATGCATGGGCTTGAACATTGATCCCAAAGAAAAATTCATTAAGAAAAGGCCGCCTCCACGTCCGGCCAGAGAAAAATGGCTTGCATGGGTTTGAAACAGAGCAGAAATTGAAGACAGAAGATGCAGGACATTGAAAAAGCTACGGTTCTGGCGGGATTCATTATCTCGCGTTTTGAGCGCTGGAAGCAGAAGCGGTCACCGCAGACAAGGATCATGGTCGAATCAGCGCGTCAGCGTAAAAGCCAGTACGATCCCGAAGACCTGCAAGAAATCAGAAAGGCTGGCGGAAGCGAAGTCTTCCTTCCCATCACCGCCACTAAATGCACCGCCGCCGAAAGCTGGATAAGAGAGACATTGAATTTTCAAACGGGTCTTGATGAGCTATGGGATGTCGAACCCACTGCCGAACCCATGCCTACTGCCAGGGTAAAGGCGGTGGTAAGACACGCACTTTTCAATGCGCTTATGCAGATGCAGGCCCGCGGTGAACCCCTTCCCAATTACGCACAGATACGCGATATAGCCGAGCGCATCATATTTTCATACCGTCGTGTCGCCTGGGAAAAAGCGCTGCAGGGGGCCAAGAGAGCGCGGCAATTGATAAAAGATGTGCTCATGCAGAGCAATTTCGATGTTATCGCCGATGAATTTCTCTATGATGTGGTGACGTTTCCTTTGGGTTGCATCAAGGGGCCAGTGACTACCTATGAACCCGTAATGACCCCTCAAGGCGTCCAGATGGTCAAAAAATACGTTTTCAGGCGCGTCAGTCCCTATGATCTTTTCCCCGCAGAAGACACCATAGACATTCAATCCGGAGACTTCATAGAAAGGCTCAAGATCGCCCCCGAAGACCTTCTGACCATGCGCGGCAGCCCGCATGTAAACAACACCCTGATTGAGGCGGCATTCAATGAATACCGGGCCGGATTCCGCTACGACGGCGCCGACGACGAAATCCGCAGAATCCTTTCGCGTTCGGGTGATCTGGGGCTGATGCTGGGAGACCGCACCATAGAATGCCTGCATTTCTGGGGCAAGATTCCCAGTGACATTCTGGCTTCTTGGGGAATCAAGGTGGAGAAAAAGCGCAATCACGAATGCGAGGTCTTCATGGCCGGATACTTCCCGATCAAAGTGCGCGTAAGAAAGAATCCGTTCTTCCCGCGCCCCTATTACGCCACCAGCTTTGATAAAGTTTCGGGATCGTTCTGGGGTGAGGGTATCCCGCAGAAGATACGCGGCATACAGAGAATTGCCAACAACCTGGCACGGGCCATAATGAATAATGCCGCACTTTCGGCGGGGCCGCAGACAGTGATTGACTTGAGCGCCCTACCAGCAGATCAGAATATTGACGGCATCTGGCCTTTCAAAATCTGGCAGATTGAAAGCGGCGCATCTTCTCAACCGGTGACCTTCCACGACATTCCCTCGCGTACAGGCGAACTGCAGAATGTTCTGGCGTATTTTGAACGTCTGGCGGACGACTATTCAGGTGTTCCGCGTTACTCCTATGGCAGCGCCCGCGTAGGAGGTGCAGGCCGTACCGCCAGCGGATTGGCGATGCTTATGGGAAGCGCCTCACGCGGCATAAAGCGTGTCCTGGGGAACATCGACCACGATATTCTGGCTCCGCTTTTGAAGAACCTTTATCGTCTATTGCTGGCACTTGGTGAAATTCCTGAGGGC
>QNAG01000326.1 GCA_003641415.1 Candidatus Zixiibacteriota bacterium
ACTTGGTTGTTATTGGTCAATTACCTCGCTGAAGGGGGGACACAAAGTGATTCATATATACCACGTCACTCGCTATCCCGATCATGATAAATTCATTTTCCAGGCGACAGAGGATACGATAAAGCAGTTTCGCTTCCGTTTTCCTGTAAGAGTGCAAGCAGCCAAACGGGGTTTTGAAGGAGGATACTTCACCTTTCTTCGAGGCTCATACCGGGAAACCTTCTTCAACCTCATCAAGTCTTACTTGCGCGCGAATTACTCTCCTCCCGAATTGAGGCTTTCGGCTTTCCGAACCAGCACTCCTTTGTCTTCACTTTGGCCCGTTCCTATATGGCAGCAGAAAGTCGTTGACGCTATAAGAGGCGTCTTCGTAGAAAAAGGGTACAGAGTCAACCAGGATGAATTTTCTGAATCTGTCGAGGTGATACCAGATAAGCCTAGTCTCTCGGTACAAAATGTGCAAATCTATTATGGCATTAGCTTTAGTGTTGAAGTCCCCGATGATCGCTGTCCTATACTTTGGTGTCTACCCCAATTCAGAGTGTTTATGGATGGTAAGCCGGCTAATCCTGGGGAGATCGCCAAAGCACATGGTGAAGGTTCTCCCGTTACGCAAGCAGTCCGACACTTTACAATGCGCAATGCCAATGAGCAATTTGATATTTTGAAACGGTTTGTCTGCCATATCCCCCCACTTGCTTCTTGCGAGGGAATCAGTTTTGGCCCAGAGCCAATCGATCCTCAGCAAATTGGCTTCTCGACTTGGTTTTGGTTGCATGACTCAGATGCTTGCTTTGAGGTTTCAAATGGTTTACGAACAACTTTGGCGCAGGCTTTACTGACAGAGGGAAGTGGCTTTTATACACAGCCTGATGACATTCAAGTAATCGTTTTGCTGCCTACTCCTGATAACAGTCCCGCAATACCCCTGGTTGATTGGGAACAAGTCGTGACAACAGTTAACACTTTTCTTGCCCAGACTCTTCCGGATGTAGAGACACCAATCAGCATAATTAATTACCCACTTCAGGGAGACCTTGGCACAGTGGTCCGAGAAGTAGAAACCACTGTCAATAGTTTTCCTAACCGACGTGTATTGTGTTTGATGGTAACTCCGGGACCAGAGGCCCGTTTTAGCAAATCTTCCCAGGTGAGAGAGGCAGAAGCACAATCTTTTCGATTGAATAAAAAATTACGCCCTATGTTCAAGAGGGGATATACAGCAACGGTGGATTGGGACAAACTGGAAGATAAAGATTTGCCGTATGTTATTCACAATTCGCTTCTGGGATCGCTTTATCGGCTTAATGCTCAACCTTGGTTGCTATCCAATCTGCCATTTCAAGTGGAGCACCCAGAAACAGTTTATTTCCTGGGTCTGGTTGGGGATGCTGTAGAGTGCAAAATAGCCGGTACACTATTTGATCATCAGGGTAGTCTCGTGGCTTTCGGTGCTACCAGTTCCGATACTATAGAAGACTCAACTAATGCAATTAGTAACCTTATCCAATCATTGTTGAAGGAAGGAATTCATCATTCAAAACCAAAACCAACACACCTAATAGTTCATGTTTCACCGGAGTTTGCTACCTACGCTGAAGAAATCCAGTCCGTACTGCAGAACCTATCCGTCACAAGTGATGTAGTAGCTATTGAGCGAAGCTCGAAAGTTAGATTCTGGCAGCCATACAACAAGCAAGGAACACCCTCCCACGGTATAGCCATAGGTAGTGAAACTCAGAAAGCTGCATATCTAATGAATACTCGATCAGTAGCTGAAGATACAAATCGCGGTTACATCTTCCCGAATCCTGGTGTTGTTGCTGTGCGTCATCTTGCTGGGACTACACTGGTGAAGAGTTTGGCGGCACATGTTTACTGGCTAAGCGTGGCTCACATCAATGCTCTACATCGCACCGTGGATATGCCAATTACCATTGCTTACGCACAGGCACTTTACGACCATGTCTCCAAATCCCGGAAGCCAATGCGTGTTACCAGGAATTACAGGAAGACACTTTATTGGTTGTAGATCCGCAGACAGCCTTGTAATCCAGTGCATAGGCTAACCCCGCATGCAGCCGATCTTGCTTCGCTCGACGGCTGATGTTGGCCGTTAGCCGGCTCTGCTGGAAGGTGGTCACCTCTGCAACATAGTATCGAGCAGGGACTTGGTGATGGTGAGACAGCGCATCGTTGTCTGGACAGAGTACATGAAATATAGGGCAAGGTTACGCGGGTTTGATCTTGCCAGGGTTGAGGAGATCGTGAGGTATTCTTCGGAACGTTACCTTCTCAGGGCGGGGAGGTACTCCTATGGATGAAAAGAAAATGAGCCGGATGGCGTATTTCGAGCGAGAGGACATCCTGCATCTGGCACTTTCAGACGAACCGGAAGCAGGTAGTGTCGAAATCAGTCCAAACATCACTGCGGAACTCAACGACAAGGGCGAACTAATCGGCATTGAAATCCCGAATGCGAGTGCATTTCTGCGGGATGTAATCTTGGAATCTGTGCAGGTCAGGGTGCTCCAGTTGAGCACAGCATAGTTTGTGAGAAGAAGGATCCGATTAGAACTTTCCCCCTATGACGTACCACAGTTGGTTCGAGTGTATTCGCGGCTGCGGCCGCCGCTACTCCATCTACGACGTCGTCTACCGGTGCGAGGACTGCGGGGGCTTGCTGGACGTGGAGCACGACCTGGAGGCGCTGAAGGAGCGCAGCGCCGCCGAGTGGAGGGCCTTGTTCGACCAGCGCACCCGCTCCGTTGAGTGGCCCTACGGCAGCGGCGTGTGGGGCAAGAAGGAGTGGGTCTGCCCCCAAATCGCCCTC
>QNAG01000327.1 GCA_003641415.1 Candidatus Zixiibacteriota bacterium
CATCCGACGAATCGTACGCAAGGGGTGGTCCTCGGGAACACGGGATTCCAAGGATATATAACTGAACATCGCCTGCTGATCATTATCTGTGCCGCGCATCTTACGAACCTTTCGCTGGAGAGTTATTCTACTCCCAAAGGATACACGAAACATCCATTACACTCAGCTAAAAACAATATGTTTTTCAACAACCTGCTAGAATAATCGCTTTCAACCAAGCAATTGAAAAGTAGATATGTCCTTTTATATTGCCCGTTTTGGGTTATTCTGGTATTGTAGATTCTATGAATGAGAAGAAGGAATTGCACTATATTGCGCGGAACCGTAAAGCACGGCACGATTATCATATTCACAATACCTATGAAGCTGGAATTGAGCTGAAAGGCAGCGAGGTAAAGTCTCTTAGAGAAGGTAAAGTGAATCTGTCCGATGCCTATGCTGTCGTAGAAAATGGAGAAGTTATCCTGAAGAAACTGCACATTTCTCCATACAAGATGGCTAATGAGGAGCACGATCCGATTCGACCACGACGGTTACTTCTGCACAAGCGCGAAATTCGCAAACTGTTTACTTTAACTGAGCAACGCGGGTACACGTTAATAGTCTTGGCAATGTATTTCCTGAATAATCTGGCCAAAGTTGAACTGGCGGTGGCGGTGGGGCGTAAAAATTACGATAAGCGACGCCAACTAGATAAAGCCGATATTGATCGTCAAATGAGACAGGCAAAGCACAAGAAGTACTGAAATGAAATCTGTCAGCACATATTGTAAAGCTGTTTTTGCCGGAGTAGTTCTGACCTGTCTGGTTAGTATTTCAGTTCACGCTAAGACTGTCAAAGTTACTATCTCTGGCGGTTCCGAGAAAATAGAGGCTTTCGATCGCGATGGCATCACATATTTTTCTCTTTCTGAGTTTGCAGAAATCGTTGGCGGCCTTCTCGACTGGGAGATGGTAGGGCACCGTATTTCGTATGTTCTTGACACCAGCCGTTTCGATTTCGTTATTGGCAGCCCATATTTCAAGCTTAACGAGCAAGCGTACAATATCACTTTTCCTGTTGAACTACGTGATGGACAATTATACTTGCCCACCGAGACGTTTATTTCATATCTCGATCAAGTGTTTCCGCAGAAAATTATCTGGGATAATGACAAAACTACAATTCGGGTCGATTCAGAATATTTCAACGTTACAGATTTGAGTATTTCTGCTAAAGCCAACGGGCTGCTCATTGAGATTTTTCTCACCAGCGCTTTGGCGTATGAAGTGTTTGTTACTGAAGGTAACTGGGTCAATGTTTCTATCCGTGACGGCAAGCTCAATAGTGCGCGGATTCTTTCCCGTAGGAACCGGCGGTACATGTATGATTTGAAAGCGCACCAGGTCGATGGTGCGGGACAGGTCTCAATTCGATTGAAGCGAAAGGTAGAAAACTGGCATCACAAACTTCAGTACGATCCGCCCCGTATTCAGATATCGATAGTAGATGAAGGGTTCGAGATCGATACTGCCGACACGCCGGCTATCATTGGACCGGATGACAAAATTGATGTAATTGTTATAGATCCCGGACATGGGGGAAAGGATTCCGGTGCTGTGGGTAGGGGTGGTAAACGCGAAAAAGATGCTGTGTTAGCTATTTCCAAGAGACTTGCCAAATTGATTCGAAAGGATAAGCAGTTCAAAGTTATTATGACTCGCGATCGTGATGAAACGGTAACGCTTGAACAACGAGCCAAAATTGCCAACGAAGCCGGCGCCGACCTGTTTATTTCAATCCATGCCAATTCTTCTGTAAGAAGGTCGGTTCGTGGGTGGAACGTATTCTATCTTGCTCCAGCACGAAACGACTCAGCCCGCGCCGTAGCGCAATTTGAGAACTCCGCTTTTCTGCGTGATAAAGAAGCGTCTCCTTCCGAAGATACTAACTACGAAGGTGATGACCTGTTTGCTGACCCTGTCCTTTCAATTCTCAATGAGATGATTATGACCGAATTCCAGGCAGAGTCGCATGATTTTGCCAAGATGGTCGATCGAGAATTTCGACGCTCTCTCAAAACACCTGCACGGGGTGTGGATATGGCTGGTTTCTTTGTCCTCAACAGCGTCTTTGCGCCTTCGGTTCTGATAGAAGCCGGTTTCATTTCCAACAAGTCGGAAGAGAAGCTTCTCAAGGGGAAGAAATACCAGCAACAGGTAGCGGAAGGTATCTACCGCGCTATTAAACGTTTCAAGGCCAAGTACGAACAATAATTGTTCAATCCTCGAGGGGACGTACTTGCCTTATTACTTAATTTCATTAGTGTCCGGTAAAAAATAAAAAAAGGTCTGGTAATCCTATTAATTACAGGATACATATCCTATAATTTAGCCGTATTTTCACAGAAGAACCAGACCATGCGACAAAATAATACAATCATGTCAGAATTGCTAAGGATTTTCCCGAGATATGAGTTTGAAAAGCTCGAAAAAGAGTTCAAAGGTAAATATTATGAGTTTTTGACTAATAACTTTACTCTGGCAGCCAAAACGATCGCAGATATTTACAAATCACGATGGCAGATTGAATTGTTCTTCAAGTGGATCAAACAGAACCTGAAAATCAAATCGTTCCTCGGAACAACTCCCAACGCTGTTCTGACTCAGGTTTGGGTGGCGATGTGCTACTATCTATTGCTCACTTACATTAAATATCAAACCGAATTCGGGCATTCCATTACTGAATTGTGTCGAATGATCAAAGAAGTCCTCATGGAGAGGACGATGTTGATTGATATCTTGTCGCTTAATGTGAATAAATTGAAGAAAATACGTGACCCTATACATCAA
>QNAG01000328.1 GCA_003641415.1 Candidatus Zixiibacteriota bacterium
AGGATAACTTCTACATTATGTCTGTAATGTTGTATCCCCGAACGTTTATCTTGCCGGGTCCTATGTCTGTAATGGCTGTTTTCCAGGTCTGGTCTGCCATAGCCGGGTTATCCTTCCTCTTTCAAAATAAGTCTGCGATAATTAGCGGTGTCGAGTTTGGCGGCTTCGTCTGCCACTTCAAGCCAACGATCCTGAAGGCTATCAACTGACATATCGAACAAGGCGCGCACCTCTTTCTCAAAAGAGCGTTGACTGAGGTACAAAGATTCAAAGACATCGAACCCATACGTATATACCACAAAATCGACAAACGATGCGCTCATAGCTGATTGTAAACGCTCGGTATTAGAATCAATAGCGCTGTCTACGGCGAGTTTCTCTAATGGTATAAACTGCTTATTGTGAACATACCGAATCGTGTTCATGTGATAATTCTGACCGGAGAAATCCAACAGGGTAATAAGACCATGTTTGAGAAAAATATTCTTTGGCTCATCCGGTTGCCACTGATAAATAAGGTACTGCATAAGAGTAGGACCATAGAAACTCGGCAGCCAGAAATGTATCTCATCCCTGGTAGCAAAAGGGTACTCGCAACCGGTCATTTCGCGTCCCTGTCCCCAACCGGTGTAGAAAATAATCCGAAGGGTATCCGCCGGTACGGGTATATGAAGAAAACGACAGGAACGATCTATGAGGGTAATATAAGTGCGGGAGATATCCTCAAAAGAATCTTCCAGTGGGTGGCCGGGTAAATACAGAATCTTGATTTTTTGATATGTGAACGTTTTCCAGCCATCGTACTTGCTATCGGGTTCAGGCTGGGGCTTATCCTGTTCCGATGAGCATCCGATAAGCAGGATAAGAAACAGCCCGGGGAGTAATCTATTTACAAAAAAGTTCGCCATTATTATTCAAATCAACACAAAAAAAGTTTTGAACTTGTTCACCTGACTCCAAATTAAAAAATAATATAATTGCCCTCAGCAGGAGTGTCAAACCGAATCGCTGAATTTGAAATTGTTCCAAAGATATTCAACGAAACTCTTCTGGAAAAACGGTGAAAGTGAAAGTGACTTTTTCAATTTCCTGTTGGAAATATGCCATCAATTTTGTCTGTTCATAATCTGCTCATAGCACTCAAAGTTAGGACATATTTCCTGCTCCCAAATCCATAATAGACACCTCGGTACTCAAGCTATCTCCCTGTTACATAGGACGTTACGTAATCAATCCCCTGGTTTGGCGCGATAGTTGCAAAGTGAAACATCATGCGTATTAACACAAAGATGGAGGACTGCAAAATGACATACCCGCTCGGGAAATTGCAGTTTCATAACTTATGGTTACTTTTCGGTGTTTTTGTGATCTTACTAATGATGGCTCTTCCGGTTAACGCCCAATTGATGGCGCCCGGAGCAAGTTCCAGTTCAATCACTCTCACCTGGACTTCTCCCGGTGATGACGGCGCCAATGGAACTGCGTCCCAATATGACGTTCGTTATTCTACCTCGTTGATTGATGACGGCAACTGGAGCTCCGCCACGCAAGCCGATGGCGAACCCACTCCGCAGACATCCGGCAACACCGAGACATTTGAAGTAGTTGATCTTGACCCGAACACAACCTATTACTTTGCTGTCAAGGCTGCTGATGAAGTCCCCAACTGGTCACTTCTTTCCAACGTAGCGAGCGCAACCACTGACGAGGAAACAGAAGCCCCAGCTGCCATTGCCAATCTTCAGGTCAACGACTACACAAGCACAACTGCCACTCTTGCCTGGACAGCGCCGGGTGATGACAGCGCCAGCGGAACCGCCACTGAATATGAGTTGCGTTATGCTACCTCCCTGATCACCGATGCCAATTGGAGTTCCGCAACTTTAGTCTCGGACGTGCCAGCGCCTCAAACTGCGGGCAGCGCCGAAACATTCACCATTGAGGGACTCGATCCAAGCACCCAGTTCTATTTCGCTATTAAGACAGCCGATGAAGTTCCCAACTGGTCCGGTCTGTCAAATGTCCCATCCGCTACTACCAACCCAGAAGAGATAGCGCCGTCTGACATCGATGATTTATTAGCCCTGATATCGACCGCCAGCACAATTTCGATAAGCTGGACTGCGCCGGGTGATGACAGTACCAGCGGCACTGCTGCCCAATACCAACTGCGTTACTCTACATCTGTCATTACTGAAGCCAACTGGAATGCTGCCACAATCGTATCCGGTGTGCCTACTCCCCAAGTTGCCGGTAGTAATGAGACTTTCACAGTTGAAGACCTTGATTTGAGCACCACATACTATTTCGCAATTAAGACAGCCGATGAGGTGCCAAACTGGTCTGGCCTTTCGAATGTAATTAACGCTTCAACAACAGGTGATGAAACTCCGCCCACCGCCATCACTGACCTGCAAACGGAATCCGGTGGGTAACGTGAGAAACCTTATTTAAGAGGGCAAGATACTGGAAACCGTTGACAAAGTATTAAGAAAAGCAGTAATCTTCAGGTAGGTACTCGCGGTTCTGCAGCACAGCCTTTAATCGCCATATCTGAATGATTAAGGGCTTATGGGCATAGCCCGATATAGAGGAATAACCAGTAATGGAGAGAATAATACGCGATATGTTTCATTTTGTATGTAAGTCCAAAGAATCACACGGTTTTAGCATCTCAGTATTTGTTTCTTTCGCGATTCTGATGTTACTACCTGTTTCCAACGCCTGGGCGAATTTGAGCCTGGCGAGTGACTCCCCCGATGAGGTGATCTTGTCATGGATTGCTCCCGGTGATGATGGAAACGAGGGGACTGCA
>QNAG01000329.1 GCA_003641415.1 Candidatus Zixiibacteriota bacterium
AATAGGGGGTGTTCTTGCCAGTAGAGAGAGTTGCGGGGGAAAACTTCCAGGAAAATCCGGTCATTCAAACCGGCTTCATCCTGCAATTCCTGAAGTTTTAACGTGTAGCTTTGCAGCTCTTCAGGATCAGACTTCAGCAACAAATGATCCAGTTGATCAGCATGAGCAATGATCTGTCGGTATTGTTCTATTGATTTTTTTAGGCATGTTTCCATAAAACAACCCTTTTAAAGTCTTTTTAACGGAGAGACGCTGAAATCACAGAGCACACTGAGAAGAACTTTTTGTTTTGGATTTAAAACCAAAACCAGTTTTTAACCTTCGACTCTCTCTGTCTCTCTCCGTCTCCGCGTTTAGATGTTTTTTCTTTGGTTTTCCTGTCGGAAAAATAAGTTTAAAACGATACCGCAACTTGGCCCACAGCAGACTCAGCTTTTACCCCCAGCTGAGTGCCGTGTTGATTAATTTGTGCAGCACCGGAAAACCCTTCCCGCAGATCAAGGAGAATATTTTCAACTGGCAGCAATCGTTCTATTTCGCTACGAGCATTAACTGCCGACAATTCTCTGATCATAAAATCATACAGACGGCCAAGATTAAGAGCAATTTCCCCACCAACCTCATAATCAAGAGTGTTTGAAAATTCAGTGATAATTGCAACTGCTTTACTAATTGCGATTGCTTTGTCCCCAGCACGGTTATCCTCAATTGCAAATTTAGCTTGTCTGACAAAACGGATCGCTCCATCATAGAGCATGATCAAAATCTGCTCGGGTGAAGCGGTCATCACTTGGTTATTTTGATATTGGTTTGAATATACGTTCATCTTTTACGCTCCTGAGTCATAGCTACAAAATCAGTTGGATAATCGTTTTTATTTTGAAGAGCCACCTAATGATGGCATCGAAGCAAGTTGCTGCAATAAATATCCCCCTTGAGCATTTAATCCGCTGACTAAACCCTCCATGGCTGAGAATTGAGCCCGTAATACTTTTTCCTTCTGAACCAAGCGAGCTTCCATATTCAAAATCTGTTGATCAATTCGACGCGAATTACTTTCAGTTGTTTCTTTTCTCCCAGCATACAGACCATCAATAGAATCGGTCATTGTATCCAAATAGGTAGCAAACTTGGAACTGATTCCCTCACCACCATCAACACCGGAAAAAAGACCGAGAACTGAATCGTATCCGTCAGATAACGCTGATGATAATCTCGAACTGTTCAGGGTAATAGTTCCATTTCGCTGAGTCTCAAAGCCTATCTGGGAAAGACTGGTATACGCACCTCCACTTTCCTGCTGAGTTGTCAAAAAACTCTGCAGGTGCCTCTTGACTGAGCGAAAAGCCGAATCACTTCCCCATCCGGATTCTTTTTGATCAGCAATAAACGTAATTATCTCGTTATAAGCAGAAACAAAATCCGTGATTTTTCCTGTTGTTGCCTCGTTATCAACAGAGACGTTCAGTGTTGTTGTTGATTGACTATCTGCTTTCAACAGCTCAAAGGACAATCCTGGCACAGAGCTATTCATTGTGTTGCTATCACTGTAAACATCAATTCCATCCAGAAGGATGTGCGCTTGTTGTGCTGTTTGAGTATTGCTCATCGTCGGGCTAGTATCTGTCCCCCCGCTTAGACCCGAAGTATCCAGAGAAAACGCATTGGAAACATTCTCCCCCGTTAAAACCAGGCGATATGGGGCATCGGCCGTCCCATCATTGATAATTGCTGCACTCACCCCCAACTCAGCATCATTAATAGCCTGGGCAATTCCTTCTAGAGAGTTATTTGTGGCATCAATGGTTATCGGACTGGATACCCCAGCAACAGTCAAATTCAGAGTACCGGTGCCAAAAGTCGATGCTGTTTTATCCACATACCCCTGACTCACATCCTTTTGCTGCTGTGCCAGATCAAGAACCGATATCTGATACGATCCCAGCTGTGCTTTGCTGTCAGCAGTCGCAGCGACAAACTCCTCGGAGCTGCTTTTAAGGGCGGGAGAATTTAGTTCAAGTCGAGTATCAATAGCCTCAGCTTTTTCAAGAAACCCCTTCAGTTTCCCATCCAGCTCCGAAAAAGCTTTCAGGCGGTTATTGTAATAAGCCTGATCTTTCTCAAGCCGTTCAATGGGAGACCGTTCAATCTTCATTAATTCAGAGATGATTGCTTCGGTATCAATTCCGGTTGCCAAGCCGCCAAAAGTAATCGACATGATTTATCTCCTTAAAACCCGCTTTTCAGGCATATCAACTCTGAGTATCAATAATATTGCCACGCAAATCTTCCAACGTCGCCTTAAGAGATAAAACTTCCTCAGCGGGAACCTGACGGATCACTTCATCATTTTCCCGATTGACAATTTTAACAACTAAGCCCTTTGTCCGCTCATCATTTTCGAAACGAACACTGTAAAGACCATCCTCTGTCAGGGATTTAATCTGCTTCAGCAGCTCTTCGGGTTGAACCTGCTTCTTTTCTGCCTGTTCACTTTGCACCAGATCATCAGCCTTTTTTCTTGCCTCGCTGACCTGATCTGACCCCTTACTCAACTGAAACTGGGGTGCACTTTGTAGATTAATTGCTTCAACGTTCATAACTGTCTCCTCCCCCGGCCATACACAACATGCTCAGGGAAAAACGGGGGTCGAACAAACCGACCCCCAAGATAAATGAAATTAACCCAACAATGACAATGCCAGCTGTGGTGCCTGATTTGCCTGAGCAAGAATCGAAACACCCGCTTGTTGTAGAATATTAAACTTGGTCATATCCGAAGTTTCCTGAGC
>QNAG01000330.1 GCA_003641415.1 Candidatus Zixiibacteriota bacterium
CACTTTCCGTCGGATCACTCCGCCCCGGTGTTACCGGGCGCCTTGATTCTCCGGAGCTCGGACTTTCCTCACCATAAACTTACATTTAGGGCGTGACTGTTTCTCCTACTTTCACAAGCCTTCAATAATATTATCAAAACAACAACATTTTCGTTCACTTCGGCGCCGACGACCTCAGTACATTCTTCGGTAGTTGGGCGCCTCCTTGGTAATTGGTACGGAATGGGGATGAGATTCCACCATTCCGGCGGCAGTTATACGCACCATCTCAGATTTATCGCGCAAATCCTTCAATGTCGAAGTGCCACAGATGCCCATTCCAGCCCGGATACCACCGATCAACTGATAGACCGTGTCAGCCAGTAATCCCTTGTATGGCACACGGCCTTCAATTCCCTCCGGAACAAATTTGGCCGTCTCTTTATATCTCTTTTGAAAATAACGATCGTAGCTACCATCTTTCATAGCGCTAACCGAACCCATACCACGATATACTTTAAATGAGCGACCTTCAAAAAGAACAGTTTCACCAGGGGATTCTTCAACTCCGGCAAATAGGGAACCAACCATTGCAGCTCGCGCCCCACAAGCCAACGCTTTGACGATATCGCCACTATAACGAATGCCACCATCGGCTATCACGGGAGTGCCACTCTTTGAAGCAACCTCAACGGCATTTATGATTGCTGTGATTTGCGGTACTCCGGCCCCGGTTACAACTCGTGTAGTGCAAATAGAACCAGGTCCAATTCCTATCTTTACGCAATCGGCGCCAGCATCTATCAGTGCCTGAGTGCCATCAGCTGTAGCTACATTTCCCGCCATAAGTGGCACCGAGCTATACATCTTCTTTACGGCTGTTACAGCCTCAAGCACGCCCCGGCTGTGCCCGTGAGAACTGTCAATAACGAGCATATCCACACCAGCCTGCACCAGAGCCTCTGTTCGCTCTTTCAGGTCTGGTCCGACACCAATCGCGCCCGCCACTCGCAAACGACCTTGAGTATCCTTACATGCATTTGGGTACTTAATTTTTTTCATGATGTCCTTGACCGTAATCATGCCTTTAAGCATGTACTTATCATCAACGATCAGGACTTTTTCTATTCGGTATTTATGGAGAATTTCCTTGGCTGTATCAAGGTTGGCACCTTCTCTGACCGTCACTAGGTTTTCAGAGGTCATAACTTCTGAGATTAGGATACTGGAATCCTTATGAAAACGTAAGTCACGGTTAGTCAGTATTCCCACGAGCTTGCCACTTTCGGTGATGGGTATACCTGAAATCGAGAACCGGCTCATAACTTCAAGAGCTTCTCCAATAGTATCGGTGGGAGGTAACGTTATGGGGTCCACAATCATACCAGATTCTGACCTCTTCACCTTATCAACTTCATCAGCCTGAATCTGTGGAGACATATTCTTGTGAATAACACCGAGACCTCCCTGTCGAGCCAGTGCAATAGCCAACCTTGACTCACAGACAGTATCCATAGCTGATGCTATAAGTGGAATAGGTAGTTTAAAGTCTTTTGCAACGGTGGTTGAGACATCGGTCTCACTTGGTAGAACCTTCGAATAGGCTGGCACCAAAAGGACATCATCAAACGTCAGTGCTATGTCATTATTAATTCGGGCCATATACTTTGTCCCCAGTTTTCCTATATTCACCTTTCCTGAAAATTTCAGTCAGAGATATTGTCATCCCAAAAAAGTAAACGTCCGCAACTTTCACAGGTATTGATTCTATTATTTCGCCTAATCTCCTGAATTTTTTTGGGTGTCAACGCTTTATTACAAGCGCTGCAGGATCGCCGTCTCACCGGTACCACTACAGCGCCATCTTTACCTCGGTGAACACGTTCATAAATCGACATAGTTGACTTTGGTACCTGTTTGAGAATTGCCGCCCGCTCTTTTTCTTTGGCAGCTATAGTGTCGCCAATGGAGTCTATCTTCTCCTGCAAAATATGTAATTGCCGAGAGTTATTTTCCTTGAGCTGTTCGTATTTTTTTTGTATTTCTGGAAGTTCAGCTTTAAGAGTATCTGTTTTCTCCATTGTTTCAAGCAACTCTTGTTCCCTGACCGAGATAGTTGATTTAACAGAGTCAATTTGAGCTACCAGCGCATCATATTCCTTATTAGTCTTTATGTTCATCATCTGTTGCTGGTATTTTTGGAGTTCAGCTTCGTTGGTTTTAACCTCAAGTTCCAGATTTTTTTGAGTAATCTTCGCCTCTTCGAGCGCTGCCGATGTTTCCTCCAATTTTTTCTGAGTGTCTTGGATTTCACTATTGAGGTTGCCCATCATATCAGGCAAGTATTCCTTAGACCGCTCCAATTCTCCGAGATCATAGTCTATTACTTGAAGTTTCAGCAAAAGCTCGATATCACCTTGCATCCGGATCTCCTCCTTCACAACACCAACTTTCATATTAGCCCCCATAAGCAAAAAACGCATTCCCCAGTAGTTCTGGTAGAATGCGTTCTTATTTGCTGTTCTGCTTTCCGTTTTCCCAAAACCGAGTTTAGGTAAACGGAAGGCAATGGAATTTTTCGTATCTTTCTAAAAACCATTTTTTTCAATTATCAAACATCATATGGGCAATACTGGACTCGAACCAGTGACCTCTCGGATGTGAACCGAACGCTCTAACCAACTGAGCTAATTGCCCTTCATGGTATCAATTTTCATCATCCTGGGCCCTGCAGGACTCGAACCTGCGACCCGCTGATTATGAGTCAGCTGCTCTAACCAACTGAGCTAAGGGCCCGTC
>QNAG01000331.1 GCA_003641415.1 Candidatus Zixiibacteriota bacterium
CCACCTAAGTAACTTGCCGGGCGTCGAAAAAGCAGGGCAAACGCGACCGTCAATCTCGCATTTAGCGTCGACCGCCTTCGCAAACTCACGCCAGTAAGGGAAACGACGTTTGATCCGCCCGTGAAACGAAAAAAAGTTGTTTGCAACAAGGAAATACTTAACAGTAAGGCCTCGTCGAATCCACACTTCTTCGTCTCCGATAACGCGACCTGCTACCCGTTTCAGAAGTGCGTTAAAGACCTCCATTGTCCACCACACCCACTACCCGAATGCGCGTATTTGGATTACCATCCCACTCGTAAACAAGTCCATACTTTTCCAACTTTTTACATAAAATCCTTCCAACTTCTACGGTAGGCAAACCAAGAGGACCGAACTCTTTTGTGTGCACACGCCCGTACGCTAGCCAAACATACCCGCGGTGCCGCAAGTCATCCTCATCTTGCCGGTGCCAGAAAACAACGCCCTTAATCTCCTTCCCTTTCTTCTCTAACAACTCAGCCGCCTCACACGCAAGTGCGTAACCGGCGCAGGTTTGACAGCACTTAAAATTAGCACGAGCTAAAAAGCCTTCTCGTCTCAATTCCTTAAACACCGCTAAAAGTCGCTCGCGCATGGCCCTAACACGCTCATCCATTTTCCATACCTCCTGTTGCTTCAATCTGTTGCAACGCATTCACTTTGTACCTTAAACTCGCCTTCGCGATAAACACAGTGTGCGCAACGCCGTCGTCAAACTTAAACTCAAGCTGCGAGCCGTGTTTCTCTAACCTGCAGGGGCCGTGCGTCTGTAACATCGCGCACAACCACAAAACGAAGTCGGCCAAATCAGTGTGAGCTGTTATTTCCATCTTTCCCCCCGAAAACCTGCGATAAACCTTTTATCACAGCAGGTGCTGCGCGTGCAAGTACATGACATTTAGCGTCGCCTAAGTTAACAAAGAACCTAAACCCACTCCATTCACCAACGACACCAAGCGAAACCGGCTCCACAAAGGAGCAAGCTTCTTGGACTGACACAATCGACGTACGCGTCGCCGCAACTAAGTCAACGCCTTGGCCTGCAAGGAAGAACGGAAAAAACGGCGAGGGAACGTCTACGTAACGCACATCGTAATACCCTCGCGGAAGTAACCAGCCGCTCCACTCATCAACAACACATCTGAACCACGCGCAGCGAAGTGTAAGATGACAGTCCGTGAAGCTCGCACGACCTTGAGTTTCGCGTAAGTATTTCTCGAAGATAAGACCGACAGCTCTATACGAACCTACCGCGCGGCCGAGTCGCGCAAGATTAACGTTCGACAGAACTGCATCAATCGCGTACATAACGCGTTCCAAATCCGACGGCTGTTTAGTGAAATACTCAACGCGATGGAAACTACGATGCGACACTGACGCTAGATTATCGTACACGTACAACACTATTGTGCGTCGTCTAACTTCAAACGCAAGACGACCAACATGCTTGTAACACGAAACAAACTCAAAACTGAGCACTTCTTCTCCTTTCCAAAAACGTGTGTATTAACGATTCGTAGGAACCCAAAGCTAAGGACAATCTAACCACTTCGTCATTTGCGTAACCGAGTACCAAAAACAGAGAAGGCTGGAAAAAGTGGAACACACCCGCCTTCAACAAATATCCTGAGTAACATTTCCCGTTGCACGCCGCTTCCCGCACCGATAAGGGAAACGAGTCCTCTATAAGTATAGCCGGTGTGTTAAAGAGCGGACTCACGCATACGTGTCTTACGTAAAACACACGCGGGCCGCCGCACGTTTCTGAGTACCGCTTTTTGTAACGCACTCGAATTTCCTCAATACAAGGAAGCTTAATAAACTGATCTGACAAGCGCGTACTCCCACTCGGAGCTACGCACGAAAGAACGAGCGCTCCGGGGCGTACGCCTACACGCGCCAAAACTGCGCGGGTATGTCGAAGATGTAAACACGACCCATGCTTAGACAAGTACCGACGGAAGAAGTCGCGATAGCTTATCTTGCCCCGCATAAAATCCCAAAACAACGTGTAAAACGTCATGTCCTGCCTCTTACGAAGCTCTGAATCGATGCATGAAAGTATCATGATTTACGAAGTAAATTCGAAAGTCGCAAAAGACCCCCGGCCGCGTCGCGCGCAAAAGAAGTAAGCAGTTCACGATGCACGCGCCCAACGTCAAGGTAAAATTCAAACCCATCCCATAAACAGCGAGCGCAAGCATCAACGAAGTTCTCCGTTTCGAGAACCTGAGTAATCGGCTCGAGGTCGCGCGTAACCAACTCGAACCCCCAGCCCACGAAGAGATAAGGCAAGAAAGCATTTGGGACGCCGACGCGCAACCTCTTCACTTTGCCAAGCGGGAAGGTTCCGCGGTCATAAAAATGCACGTAGCATGTGAGATAAGGACAGCTAAGTGTGAGTTCACCTTTGTTGATTTTCGAAAACCGCTTACCCTCTCGCGCCTCGCGCAAACACTGTTCGAAAATGCTGCCCATCGCTTCATACGTCCCAACCGCGTTACCCAAACGTGAAATCCTATCACCTAAAAAATCACCAATCGCACATAAAGCGCACTCCAAGTCGGAACGCCTCTTAACCGCACACGCTCCACGCCACGTAAAAACGCGTCTCCCAGCGTCAAAAACAGACAGCGAAACAGCCTGCTTCGCGAGAGTAAACTCAAATATCGCTTCACCCGAAGACGCCCCGCCCTGATGTACTGACAGACGATACGAAACGAACTCAAAGTTAAACA
>QNAG01000332.1 GCA_003641415.1 Candidatus Zixiibacteriota bacterium
AGCGGGTATGTTCCGGGGAGATACGATGTTGTTTTTAGAGGGGACAATTTAAGTGAGTTGATAACCGTTTGTGTCGGTGGTACCGATTGGGCGGTTTTTTTATAAGAAGGATATTCTCGGCGACGTATTACCTATATGAAATAGTTATATGGTGTCTGAGAACTCTCTTGAGAGAACGGATGAATCAATTAGATTGCCTATAGAATTGTTGAAGAAAAAGAACAAGTTGTCATCCGTATTGGCAGAAAGAATACCAAAGGTAAAATGAATACTCTACCACACCTATCTTTACCACCTATGATTGATACTTCGAGTGGAGATGTCATTGAGGAATTTTTTAATCCCGCTTTGATGTGCTCAACTCACTACGATCGAGGGGTCGGTTTCTTTAGTGCCGCTTGGCTACGATTAGCGGCAAATGGAATGGCTGTGTTTGCCTCAAATGGAGGCCATGCCAGGTGGGTGACGAGCCCAATTCTCAGTGAAGCTGATTGGGAAGCATTACAGAAGGGTGATGAAGCCCGCCAAGATTCTATTCTAAAAGAATCGCTTCAAATTAATATTAAGAACTTGGAAAATTTGCTTGAGAGGGAAACACTTTCTGCTCTTGCTTGGATGGTTGCTGATGGCATCCTTGATTTCAAACTAGCACTTCCCAGAAACAAATTAGACCAAGGAGAATTCCACGATAAATTTGGAATTTTTACTGATGTCGAAGGCAATCAAGTCAGTTTTAATGGTTCCTATAATGACAGCGTTCAAGGAACGAGAAATTATGAGTCAATAAAAATATTTTGTTCATGGGAACCAATCTTATCTCTTCTTGTCGATGCAGATGTGAATAGGTTTAATCACTTATGGGGAAATGAAGATCCTAATGTACAGGTCTTCAGTTTGCCAGATGCCGCAAAAGAGCAAATCATCAAATTACGTAATTACGAAAGGCCCTATATCAACCCTAAGCCCAAGGTTAAGGAACAACCACCGGAGTGGAAATCTAATCGTCCCATAAGTCCCTTTATCCCCACAGAAATTGAGTTACGAAATTATCAGATTGAAGCTATCAATGCCTGGTTTTTAAACGATTGCCAAGGACTCTTGGAAATGGCAACCGGTACCGGAAAAACAATTACAGCTTTGGCCGCATCAGTCCAGCTTTATGAACGGGATAATCGATTAGCACTTGTTATGTCAGTGCCTTATCAACATTTGGTTGATCAGTGGGACTCTGAGTGCCAAATGTTTGGTTATCGACCAATCTTGGCTTATCAATCTCGATCTCGTTGGATTGATGATCTCAATCAGCAAATCATGGATTTTAACTTGGGTTATCGGGATATGATTTCGGTAATCACGACCCACACAACATTTTGTAGCCCTGATTTTCAAAAGAGCATCGCAAAGCTCAAGCAACCAGCCATGATGCTTGCTGATGAAGCACACCACCTCGGCGCTGAGAGAGCACGTCAAAGCTACCCAGAGCATATCCCGCACCGTTTGGCCCTTTCGGCAACGCCGGACCGTTGGTTTGATGATGAAGGTACGGCTTGTTTGCGAAACTATTTTGGCGAAACTGTTTATTCTTTTCCTTTGGAGAAGGCCATCGGTGTTAGTCTTACCCCTTATTATTACTACCCACATCTGGTTACGCGGACGCCCGAAGAGATGGAGCAGTATGAGGAGCTATCAGCAAAGATTGCAAAGGTTGCTGGTCGTGACGACGAGACTGCCCAGAAATCGTTGAAGATACTGTTAATGCGTCGGGCAGAATTGCTTAATAAGGCCGTAAATAAACTCGATGTTCTTTCTGATTTGATCGACCTGCAACGAGAAATTGAGCATTCCCTTTTCTACTGTGCACCGGGTCAAATTAACGAGGTTGTAAGACTGCTTGGTGTGGACAAAGGGCTGCTGGTTCACCGCTTTACAGCTGAAGAGAACACTGCTGAAAGACAACGCTTGCTGAGTGATTTTGCTGATGGCGAATTGCAAGCCTTAGTAGCGATGAAGTGCCTTGATGAAGGGGTGGACGTCCCCTCAACAAAGACCGCCTTCTTTCTTGCCAGCAGTAGTAATCCACGAGAGTTTGTGCAACGGAGGGGTCGGGTGTTACGCAAAGCTTCCGGCAAAGAACATTCAATCATTCACGATCTTATTGCTGTACCACCGACATCCTGGAATATTTCGACGGACTCGCCGAGCTTCAAGGTCGAGCGTAGCATCGTGCGCAAGGAGCTGGAAAGATTCAAGGAGTTTGCTGGCCCAGCACTTAACAAGCATGAGGCTCTTGATGTGATATGGGAAATTGCAACCCGATACAGTTTAATGGATTTCTAGGGAGGAATCATGCAAAAAGAAAAACTGATCAACTTGTTTGAGGGATATGACCCCGCTATCAGAGCGATTATCCTTGAAGTGTTAAAGGTTGAACAAGCAAATATTTCGATGGAAAGGCCGCGAGTTAAGGACGAAATCGATACTATCGTCAGTACCGTGACTGCAAATAAACTGGCCAAAACAGCTGACGAATGATGATGGTGATGCGATGAAACTTGCACAATTGAAACTTGAAAATTTCCGCCAGTACCACGGCAGACAGCGGCTTGATTTTGCCCGGGATAACCAAAAGAACGTAACCGTTATTCACGGTATCAATGGTGCGGGGAAAACCTCACTTTTTCTTGCGATTAACTGGTGCCTTTACGGCAAGAGTGTTGACAACGTCAAGGTCATCGACAATGTCGGTGAGTTGATGAGCA
>QNAG01000333.1 GCA_003641415.1 Candidatus Zixiibacteriota bacterium
AAACAAGACAAAGTCGATGTAGTCGTGACGACAAAGATGGATAGGCTAACCGGCCAGCATGTCAAACGGCCTGCCGTTTGACAAATGAGGATGCGCGGTCAAGCCGCCTGTCGGCTTGACGAACAACCGACAAACGATTTATCTCGCTGATTAACTGTGTGGGAAAACATAAGCATCGTTTTTCTGTTTCCTCGGTGCAGCATATTATATATCATTAAAGCATACAGTACCTATCAATGAGGAATTGATGAATAGCCCACACGTTACAGCTATTGCCAAAGAATTGGCATTGTCCCCTCATCAGATTGAGGGCACGTTAGAGCTACTCGATAATGATGCCACCGTTCCGTTTATTGCTCGTTATCGTAAAGAGGCTACCGGCAGCCTTGATGAAGTAGCTATTACCACTATCCGCGAACGCATTGGACAACTTCGCGAACTCGACAAACGAAGAGAAGCGATTCTTAAGTCACTCACAGAACGCGACCTCCTGACAGATGAACTTAAGCAGAAAATCATTGCGGCGAAAAACATGACCACCCTCGAGGATATCTATCTTCCTTTTCGACCCAAGCGACGCACCAAGGCTACTATTGCCCGGGAGCGAGGATTGGAACCATTGGCGGAACTGGTTTTCACCCAAGATGATATCAATCTTCAAATTGAAGCTACCGCCTTTGTCGATCCTGAAAAAGAGATCGAGACGGTTGAGGATGCCATGGCCGGAGCACGTGATATCGTGGCTGAATGGGTCAACGAAGACGCTGACGCTCGTGCTCGCATTCGGGAATTATTTAGAAGTGAAGGAACAATCCATTCTACTGTTATTCCGGGAAAGGAAGAAACCGGTGTAAAATTTTCAGATTATTTCGATTGGGAAGAGGCGGTTATGACTGCTCCTTCACATCGAATTCTGGCCATGCGTCGCGGTGAGAATGAAAAAGTCCTTTCGCTGCGAATAGGACCTTCTGTTGAGTCTGCGCTGGGTATCCTCACAGATATATTCGTTATTGCCGAAAATGCCGCCTCAGGGCAAGTTCGGTTGGCGGTTGAAGACAGTTACAAGCGTCTGCTTGCGCCGGCTATGGAGAACGAGATTCGCGTTGAAATAAAGAAAGTCGCCGATGAGGAAGCTATTCGGGTTTTTGCTGAGAATGTCCGAGAGTTGCTCATGGCCGCCCCACTGGGACAGAAGCGTTTGCTGGCTATTGATCCCGGGTTCCGCACTGGTTGCAAAGTGGTTTGTCTCGATCCCCAGGGAAAACTTCTGGACAATACAACTATCTTTCCCCACAAATCCGACAGGGAACGCGACGATGCCGCTCGGGATATCAAAGCATTGGTTGAAAAATTCAAGACGCAGGTAATTGTCATTGGTAATGGCACCGCCGGACGCGAGACGGAAACTTTCATTCGGGAATTGGGGCTTCCAGAACATATTGTAGTGGAGATGGTCAGCGAGGCGGGGGCATCGGTCTATTCCGCTTCTGATGTCGCTCGCGAGGAATTTCCCAATTATGATATCACTGTGCGAGGGGCGGTTTCTATCGGTCGTCGTCTTATGGATCCTCTGGCAGAGCTGGTTAAGATTGATCCAAAGTCAATCGGTGTCGGACAGTACCAACACGATGTTGACCAGGGATCTTTGAAAAATCGCCTTGATGATGTTGTCGGAAGTTGTGTTAATGCCGTTGGAGTTGAGGTCAACACAGCCAGCAAACAGTTGTTGACCTATGTCTCCGGGCTGGGGCCACAACTGGCTGGAAATATCGTATCCTACCGCGATGAACATGGCCCTTTCAAATCCCGCAAGATTCTCAAAAAAGTAAACCGACTTGGTCCCAAGGCTTTTGAACAAGCAGCCGGGTTCCTTCGTATCTCCGATGCCGAGGACCCTCTCGATAGCAGCGCTGTACACCCGGAAAGCTACCCTGTGGTTTATTCAATGGCGGAGGATATCGGTTGCTCAGTCGCTGACCTCATGCGTGATGAATCTCTACGGGAGAAAATCAATCTACGGGCCTACGAAAACGATACTATTGGAATGCCGACACTGATGGACATCAAAGAGGAACTGGCTAAACCCGGTAGAGACCCGCGGGCAAGCTATGAGGCCTTCAGCTTTGATTCATCGGTCAAGGCTATAGATGATCTTGAGATTGATATGGTCCTGCCCGGGGTGGTAACAAATGTAACCGCCTTTGGGGCGTTTGTTGATATAGGCGTTCATCAGGATGGACTCGTTCATATCAGTGAACTTGCGGATCAGTTTGTTAAAGACCCGTCGGAAATCGTTAAGGTTGGCCAGAGGGTAAAGGTAACGGTTCTTAATATCGACCATGATCGCTCTCGGATTTCCCTGTCAATGCGAGAGAAGAAAAACTAAACTAAGATATTCAACTTAACACCTGTCTGATTCTTAGGTAGGAATAAATATTGTCATATATCCAACTGATATAGAATAAATTATTACAGTGGAATTAAACAAACAGACATCCAGACATAATTATTATGCTTTTTTATGGCATGCTGTGTTTCTTGCGCTGGCAATAAATTTCATGGATGTGGACACGATTATTCCGGTCATGATGCTTGATGCGGGTTGCACCTCGCTACAGCTTGGAATATTAATTGCAATTATGCTGGGCGGAGGGAATATTGCGCAGCTTATCTTTGCTCCGTTCCTAAACAACCAATCCCTAAAAAAAGGATATTTATTAGGTGGGATTAATGTTCGTGTTTTTGCTCTT
>QNAG01000334.1 GCA_003641415.1 Candidatus Zixiibacteriota bacterium
GGAAGTGAGTTATTACGAGTAGACATTAGCGACTTATCAAGTCATAATGTGCGTGTACCCACCGAACATTTCGATGAGCGGTTTATTCCGGGAGGGTGGACCTCTGGGGGCGTAGCTGAGCGTGTTATTGATGGGCCAATCAATTTGTATCATTACTCGCGCGGCAAGTTAACCTACGGTAGATAACGCCTGAGAAGTCAATAAGCATAGAAAATATGGATATGTCATGAGAGAAAAAACAGATCTGACAGAGGTAATTTTACAAGGGCAATTGGTTGATTATCTCCTGGCAACAGGGGCGTTCGCCGTCCCCAAGCTCTACCCTGAAGTACTATATCGCAGGTGGGATGCATTCCAGGATTGGTATCTGAGTGCTGAACGCAGTCCTGAGATAAGGGAGTACATTGCGAATATAATTGTAACGATGTTCAATTGCACTGATCTACGTGCTCAACTGGCTGCGCTGGAGATTGGCTGGTTGTTGCATCTTGATGAGATGGTTGGCGAAATGCAGCGGGTTGTATCAGAAGGGGTATTTGATAGGTTATCGAAAAGTGTGCAAAGAACGTTCTTGATAGTCGTCGCTAAAGGGCGACTATCTGAGCTGGTTGACTTCTCTATTCGTCAACTTCTGAGACGAGAAGAATTGGATTTTTGGCTTACGTCACCTGCTATTGCTCTTGAAGATGGGGATCCGCTTGGAGTTGATGACCTCTGGCGAATCCGGACAGTCGCTCAATACTACACGGATAAGGCGGGCTGGCAAGAAAGACAGCAGATCGAGCAGGCGTCGCAACAATGGGTAGAGTTACAAAAACGTGTAGGAGCACCCAAACGCTTGTCTGAACTGCTGCGGCTTTTCCTTGAGGAGTACGCGCAAACCTTCCCCCTTTTTAGCAGCAAAGTGCAGGAATTGCTGGCTTATCTTGAAAAGGATCCGAGGGGTTGACTCTGTAAATCTTAATCCCGCGCCACACTCGGGACAGGCCTAGTCTCCGCGTCCCTGGCGACGGACGCGAACGGTGCTAAAATAGCAGGCAGCGACACCCGCTACTTCCCCTACGGTGCCTTGCGCCCAGGGCTGGCAGGCGCGACCTTGCCCACGGACCGGCGCTACACCGGCCAGCGTTGGGAAGACGGTCTGAGCCTCTACGACTGAAAGCAGGGGGACTTGGCGTAGCCTTAGTCCCCCGCTACCGCGCGCGGTATTACCATCCCGCGTTGGGACGCTTTATCAGCGCGGACACGCTCGTGCCCAGTCCCGGCGACCCGCAGAGCCTGAACCGGTATGCGTATGTGCAGAACAATCCCCTCAAGTACACGGATCCGAGTGGGCACGCGCTGTGGGCTGGCGACGGGTGGAATACCGGCGATCCGGTACCGGAATGGGCACAAGCAGTACTGGCAGGTATACTGACAGATGATGAATGGGCTTATCATGGGTTGATGTCTACATCTGATCGTTCGACTAACAATTGCTATTGGACAGCATACTCAATACCAGAAGATGCCGGCCTGATACTGCGGTATAGTACTAGTTTTGAAGCCACCCCCAAGATAGTTACTGTTTATTCACCTGCTTCTCAAGGCTTGGAAATGCAAAATGTGTGGCGCTATAAGTCTGGTTCCTGGGGACATTCAAGAGAGGATCACTTTGCTGTTGGTGTGGGCATCCCTGGTATTTCAATGGGAATTGATCATCAATTTGGCGGCGAAACAAACCCTGAAGTGAGTATCGGTCCCGTCACCTGGGGTGGTAACGAACTCATGCTTGAAGCGAAAGCGCTTGGTAGTGGTGTCGAAGCGGGGGCTGAATATGGAGCTGCTGGTGGCTTCTACATAATAACCACGGGAGAAATGTTTAACAAGTGGGGAAGTGATGGTATACAAGAGCACTATATCCTACAAGAAGCGGTTCTTATGTACACAGTTGAGTTTTCGAGTTATGCACAGGCTCTGAAGGTGTTCTCATCCTGGAATCGTGCTCAACAAGCTTATAGCGGTTTTCCCTATCGTTGGAAAACAACGGAGTAATCAGATGAAGTTCATGCAGCTTATCCGCAAAATAGGTGACCCTGGTAAACGTAGTACCTGGCAGATTATCGGATTTTTTATACTTATACCCATAATACTGTGCTGGTTTCTGTGGAGCTCGTTCATTGAAAAACCGCCTGCCCTGCTAACACCGGACGAGGCTCTTTTGGAAGCAATTTTGCTGGATACCGCCGATCTTCCTGCGCCGTGGAGTCCAGAGGATATTGACACAGAACGGGTTAGCGTACCCAATGGGATCGGTAAAATTCTTTGGTTTAGGCAGTTCTTTGATCGTCCATGGATTAACATTAGAGAGGAAGCCTATGTTTATCAAAGCGAGGAAGCGGCCCAGCAAGGATATGAAAACCAGTTGAGTGAATATGTCCGTTTCGAGTTACAAGGCTGGAACGCCGTGCCAGCCTTCTCCTTCTCTCCTCACGCAGACGAGATTCATTCATCTTGTGCAGAAGCATACATCAATGGACAGCATATTTTTTCCTGCGCTGTAGTGGGACGATATGAGCGTGTCGTGACCGTGGTAGGTGGGAATATTTTCGATAAGCGTTGGCTAACGGTAGACCAATTTCGCCAAGTACTTATCACCGCAGACCGGAAAGCCAACCTATCTCGGCATAAACAATGAGATAGTGTGACCGCCGCCGCCACCAACTCC
>QNAG01000335.1 GCA_003641415.1 Candidatus Zixiibacteriota bacterium
CTCCGATCAAATATCTATCAGACGTTCGATCTATAAGGGAGAGTTTGTCAATCCGAAGTCGAAGAACGCTATTCGACGGATTGTAATCTCTCCGATACTCAGACAGGCACTTGAACAACATCGTTTAATTGGAAGAAAATCAGAATTCGATTTGATCTTCCCCAATGAAATCGGTTTACCTCTTAATCCCGAAAACCTAATCAAGCGGGAGTTTCATTCCGCACTGGACAGAGCAGGCTTGCGCCGAATACGCTTCCATGATCTCCGACATTCTTACGCATCAATTTTAATTTCTCAAGGTGAGAACATCAAATTTATTCAATCTCAACTCGGTCATTCGTCGGCAAAAACGACTCTTGATCGGTATGGACATTTGATGCTAAACCTTGAAAATGATGCCGCTCGGAGATTAGATAAAACAGTTTTCGGAAGTTTTGTTAGAAGACTGTTAGAAAATCCGGCAGCCGAAGGCTGTTTTTTTCAAAGAAGAAGCCCCTGAAACCATTACGTCTCAGGAGCTTAGATTTGGTGGCGGGGAGAGGATTTGAACCTCTGACCTTCGGGTTATGAGCCCGACGAGCTACCAGACTGCTCCACCCCGCGGCAAGTGTCATCTATAAAACACACTTAACATTGCCTTGTCAAGCTTCATTAGTGGTGTTACCACATTTATCTTCATGACAATTTATTGCTTTGCTTATACCATCTCATCCCTCAGTCTGTGATCCACTAAGGGAATGATCAGTCTTGCGGTCACCTCGAAGCATAGAAAAAATCAGTGCCGGTGGCGTTACCAGGGTAGTTATGATAACCATGATGACAACCGCCGAGTATGTACTGGTAGAGATAACGGGATGTCCATTAAGTATAAGCTTGGATCCAATACCTACGAATATGAGACCAACCTCACCGCGCGGAATCATTCCCAGGCCAATTGCAATCCGGTTGGTAGTTTTATCAAAGACAGCCAGGGAACATGCCTGCTTGCCAACGATCGCAGCCAAAGTCAGAACAGCCGCAAAGCCAAGAATCTCAATTTGTGCAAAAGTGGTCAGGTCAACCAACATCCCCATTCGGACAAAGAAAACCGGTACGAGGAAGGTGGCAATAGGAGAGATTAATTCCTCAATAGAGTGTTCGCCACGATCATGATAGTCCTTGAACCAGACCTCTTCCAAAATCAATCCGGCTGCGAAAGCGCCAACAATAGGGGCTAACCCCATCTTACCAGCCAGATAGGCTAAAAGAAAGCAGACCAGCAAAGCGAAAGACAATAGAACGCCCTTACCCTTCAGACGGAAACCGAACTTGAAGAAGACTGGCAACACCCAGTGTCCGATTATCACCGCCCCAACTATGAAACCGACAGCCTTGAGGATTATAAATAAGACTGTACCAGACGATATTCCCTCGCTCATACCAGAAGATACAGCGGAAATGATTCCGGTGACCACTGCCAGGATTATAAGCCCCATTATATCGTCGATAACGGCTGCACCTAAGATAATTTTTGCTTCTCGAGTATTGATTTTGTTCATGTCTTTCAAGACACGTGCAGTGATGCCGACCGATGTGGCCGTCAGGGTAGCGCCTATGAAGATATGTACATAAACCGATTCGTGAGGTAAAAACAATACAGCCACACCCCAGCCGAGAAAGAATGGCGCAATCACTCCAAAAATAGCTACCATAAACGAGACAAGGCCAACTTTCATCATATCTCGCACGGTTGATTCAAGCCCTACCTCGAATAAAAGGATTATCACTCCAATCTCCGCGAGGATTTCAAGAGTCAGGTTGTGCTTGAATGGTTCAAAAAAATCAATGCCAACCAGTTGAAGATTTCCGATGACCATACCAATCACGAGTTCCCCTAACACGGCCGGAGCCTTGACTCGTTCAAAGAGGTCGCCGCCAAGCTTGGCTGCTAGAAGGATTACAATCAGCTCAAGGAGAACATCAAGCACAGGACTTTCGTGACCTCCTCCGTTACCAGTGTGGCCATTTCCTCCGCTTGATGCAAACGCCAGATCGTAAAGAAGATAGACACCTATAATAGTCAGAAACCAGATTAGTCTGCGGTTGGTTAGAAAACGCACGCTTCCTCCTGTTATCTATGACTTTTTGTAAGCCATAGCGATCATCTGTGCCGGGCACTTAAACTTATTTCTTAAATCGGCACTAAGACTTAAGAATAACCACTATAGTATTACTGCCAAACTGTACTGACAAGTTTTTTTTAAGCGCTACAGAAGTAACGAACGAAGCTTTATCGGATATTTCATTAATTATTTACCAAAAATACGCTTAACGCTGGTCGGGATGTAACTTGTTATTCAGCTTTTTAAGAAAACTGTCGAAACAGATAAGAGAAGATAATTTTGTTTATAACATATATACGTACAATAATCGGGTAAGTGGACTATGTTCATTTTTATTGGCGCTTTAGTTGTTTTTGGTTCAGTTCTTGGTGGTTTCGTACTTGAGGGCGGTCATATTTTGGCTCTCAATCAGCCACTTGAGGCTCTAATTATCGGAGGAGCCGCACTTGGAGCGTTGTTCATCTCAACGCCTTTTCAGGTAGTCAAAGCGATTATTTCACAGTTGATTGGTTGTATGGGTGGGGGGTTAGGCAAGAAAGACTATCTCGAACTATTAGTTATGATGTTCGAGATTTTTAATATCGCCCGAAAAGAC
>QNAG01000336.1 GCA_003641415.1 Candidatus Zixiibacteriota bacterium
TAAAAAAGGCTTCGATCAAATCTCTCTGAGTATCTTGGCTCTCATCAATAAGCAGGATGGGATATTTACGAATTAATATTTTCTGCATAAGCGGCTTATCAAGAAACTCAGCCGCGATATGTATGACCTCAGCATGGTTCAGCGAATCTCTACTGGTATTATCACCGTTAGGGCTATAGGTGAACGCCTTTATGTTGTTAAGATAATCCCGCCTCTTCTTCTTGGAGTCTATCTTCTTTTCGCGATCCAAGGTTGCTTTGGTACCAGCCCGACCTTTCTGCTGCTTTTCTTTGAGGTCACTGATCTCTGAGGTGAGATGAACTCTAAGCCATTCTTTGATGTCACTGTGGTACGGTCTGATCAATTCCCATGAAAAGCTGTGAATAGTCGATACAACAAAAGTAGGATCAAAATCGAGTCGTCGCTTGATTTCATCGCATGCTGCGTTTGTGTACGTGATAATCGCCACCTTCTGTCCACTGAGACGAAGGCGATGAACATTCTCTTTCTGGAACCTCTTCAGCACATCTACAAGAGACCTCGTTTTGCCAGAACCGGCCCCGGCAAACAGAAAGAAACTTTTGGGGTTTTCCAGGTCGAGACAACTGAAGATTTCCTCATTAACCGTCGTGGTGCTGTTGAGCTCAGTCATGCCGCATCTCCGGTTTCAAGAAATCTTGCCCCATCACATCAAGCTTTTTCTGTAACCATTGAAGGCCTTCGACAATGTAAGCAGGCGGATTTAATTCATCAGGGTCTGTTGTATAGAGCAACTGCAATGCCATCTCAGCTTTCTTGCCAGTTTTTAATGCTTCAAACATCGCTTGGCAGGTTTTATCCAAGGTACTTTCATTGAGCGAATCTGAAAGCTTCTTAATCAACCCCGTCACATTATTCATGTCTTTGAACAAACTCATGTTGGTCAGTACCAGAGAATCTTCAAAAGTAGAGGGAATCGCCTCTTTCTTTTTTTCCGATTCCTTGTGCTCAACATTTACAGGGCACTGATACGCCACTCGCACGGTCTCGTCCTCTGACTGCTTTTTATAATCAGATAAATCCAGCAATTCATCCAAGTTGGTTTCTTCTGGAACCCATCTCTTGAGAGTATCATTGCCAGTTCGATACCTCTGGTTTCGTCTTGGGACCACCTTGCTTGTGTCGTTTTCACCTATGGCATCGAGGTCCGTTACTACAAGCGTGAGCAATCCCAATGACTCAATCAAAGGCCTTAAGCGGTGTGCATGGCTGCCACCAATTTCGAGCAGAGAAATATAGCTCTTGTCCAGTTCAGGATAATGATGTCGAACAAAATGAGGGATGAGCATTCGTTCAGCCGAACCTTCAACTACAATTGCTGCATCAGCGAAGAACAGATCACAATGAGTTGTCTTTAGGTACCGTGTCGCGAACTTCGATGTTTCATCGTCTTCTCCAAATGTCGTTGATAGATTTACAACAGTTGCGGAAGGCACTTCCTTTTTGTTTTCAGAAGGCTTTCTGCGGAAGTACCGCAAGCAGGTGAAGTCGATCTCATGTGCAATGTGACTTGAATGAGTACTTACAATCATTTGCGTGTTGAACTGGTCTTTTAATTTCAGATCAGAGTGGTTGCGCAGAACACCGTAGGCTTTCTTGATAAACACCTGCTGAGCCTGAGCATGCAAGTGCGCCTCCGGTTCTTCGATAAGCACGATGTGAAGAGGTTCAATGAAACTATAAGTGTTGTCATGTCTCTTCCCGACCTTCCCAACGCGTAGCCATTCATCCCTGAAGCGGATCAAACTAAACACCATCGAGATAAGGTTTTGATACCCTAGGCCGTTGTATTGTTCAGGAAGAGACAGAGGGCTGGTGACCTCGTCATCCCGAAGCACATTGAACCGGACAGCT
The DNA here is from genome assembly GCA_003641415.1 of Candidatus Zixiibacteriota bacterium. Classification (GTDB taxonomy): domain Bacteria; phylum Zixibacteria; class MSB-5A5; order GN15; family FEB-12; genus B120-G9. Next base: position 1,894 of record QNAG01000336.1, read on the forward strand.
GTATCGTGATCCAAGCATTCGACAGGCTTGACCTCGCTTGTTAATGAAATCTGGGGGTCACTGAAACCGGGGTAGTTTAGGCCCTCAAGTTCACCGATAGCAGGCTTAAAGCTGTTTCTCAACTGATCGTCGAATAATATCCTGGCATCCTCAATAGCCGCCAATGCCTTGATATCGCTGGCATCTGGTAACTCAGACGGGTCCAAATGCTGCGAGAAATAATGACGAAGCTGTGCCGACAAGCTCCCAAAACTCTTGTTGGAGCTTCCTTCTATGTTTGGGTCTGAAAATCCACGCTGTGCGTTAATGATATCGATTTTGAAAAGACCGTCAAAAGGCCCTCTATCAATTGGCACACTTTCAGGCAGGAGCGCTTGTGGCTGCGCTATGCCTCTTTCACAGTCCTGGCATTTTTTCGGATCCAAAATGTATGCCCTCACCTTAAAATGTTTGTGTAGCTTCCTATCCAGAAAGTCCCGCATAGATCGAGGCCACAGCGAGAGTTTCTGTTTTTTTGTTTCATCAGTATTTACACTCATGCCAGACGTTGAGTTTATAGCCTTCTGTGCTGCAATAAAAGAGGCTTTGAAGTCTTTGAAGAGCTCCTCAATATCCCTTGGCTCCAGCATCAGGCGCACGCCAAGCAGACCACCGTCCCAGTCCAGGGTAGGGATCAGGTGGCTTACATAGTGAATATCGTTTTCATCAACATCCAGCCAAACATCAAGCGAGGGTAAATACGGCTCCCACGATGCAAGTGACCGATCCAGAGAGTCCTCCGCATCGCTGGCAACCCATCCA
>QNAG01000337.1 GCA_003641415.1 Candidatus Zixiibacteriota bacterium
TCTTATCGTACCTGAACTGCTTGCTTTTTCCCTTTTTGGGAAGTTCCTCTCCCTTTTCGATGTATGTGAACCAGTTGGACTCGTCCAGGAAAAGTAGATGGGGCGTTATGCCCATCTCGATCAGCGCCGCGCATAGATCATCCTCTATTTTCCTGCTGGTCTCCTGATCTACATATTTATAATGGTTCAGGAAGTTCTGGCAGCTCAGTTGGTGCGGAAACTTCCAGAGTATGTTGAGTGTGGACTTTTCAAACCACTTCTGCATGGCATTCTCGGATAAAGCCCCATCGCACCGCCCAATGATGTTCAAAAGAAGATACTCGCCGACGGTCAGACCCTCGATCTTCTTCTTGTTGGTGTGCTTGTTTACGGTCTCTACGAAGTTCAGTTCGTCGGATACGGCGAGGAGCGCGGCGGTCTTCCCATACTGGAACGATTTTAGCTTGATGTGTGGCAGATCCTTTGATCTTCTCACACATTCCCGTATCTTTTCTGCTGTCCCGAGATATTCCTGCCATGTTCGCCTCACCACTCCGTTGACCAATCCTCTCTCTGTTGCGTACCAGTAGACGTGTCCCTTCTTTATCTTCTTTTCCAGGAAGACCATGTATTGTTAGTAGGGGACTAATAGCTGAAATGATCGACGCGGGCGCTCGCTATCGAAAAATTTCGGGAAAGGAGGGTCGTTTCAGTTATCTTTGAAAGTCAAGAAAGAGAGAAGAGTCGAGGCAGATAGTGTAGTGGTGAAAAACCAATATCTTTATTACCAGTAACCCACCAAGAATTAGTTATGGGGGGTACTGACCATAACCGTGTGGGGCGGTGCGGTTCACATGGCAGATGCACAGTAGCGGTGCTGACTTACTACAGTGAACCTACCGTGGGCAGACGGTAAGACGGGCGGCATGGAATCACTATGTTCAGGTGATGTGCTCAAACGCGTGGTCGGGGCTCAAAAGGAGTGGGATATATGAATAACAGGGAAAAGATAAGGGGGGCCTTAAAAATGCCAGGAAGAGATAGTCAGAATGGTTCAATGGGTTGTTTGACAGGTACAAGAGTTGTTGTGAGCGTCTTGGTTGCGATTTTTGTACTTGTGAGCTTAGCGAGTTCGGCAATGGCTCAAGCACCCGCAGATGCGGTGCTTATAATGCATTTCGACGAAGGTTCCGGAACGATTGCAAAAGACGAATCTGGAAATGGGAATGATGGAACAATCCATGGTGCAACGTGGACAGAAGGGAAAGTTAATCGCGCGTTGAGCTTTGATGGCAGCAATGATTATGTCGAAGTTCCAAATGTGATAAATGGTTTGAATGCCGTAACCATAGAAGCATGGTTCAAATATACAAATTCAAATACATGGAGCTGGATATACGGAGGTGGGCCCGGCTGGAATTATAACCCCGGAATGTGCGTAAAGTCAGGTTCGAATGTGATGCGCTACCATTGGCGCACAACAGCGGATTCGTTCTACACGCGGGATGGAAGCATCACATTAAACCCGAATACTTGGTATCATATCGCATATGTTTATGACGGCTCCACGATTAAGTGTTACATCAACGGTGCAGTAGATTTTTCAAAGAGTAGCAGTGGAACTATCGTAGCGCCTTTGACCCAAGCAATTGGTGCAGGATATTGGGACAACCGTGAATACTTCTATGGAAGCATCGATGAGGTCTGCATCTATAACCGCGCGTTGACTGTAGAAGAGATCAAATCGCATTACGAAGGAAATCAGACAGCATTATCCCTCACAAAGTCAGCCTTGCCTAACTACATCAAACAGGGGGAAACCACAACTGTAACCCTGGCTGTTAAAAATACTGGCACAACCGAAATAAAAGACACTACAATAGTGGATTCTGTTTCAGCAGACTTCATTTTCATCGGTGGTGAAATATCGAAGAACTATGCTTCTTTGAAGCCGGGGGACTCGAGAGAATTCCAGTATGTTATACAATCAAAAGAAGTAGGAACTTTCAATTTAGATCCGGCGACCGCTACTTATTCTGATGAAGAAGGGGATTCATATTCAGCGTTATCCAACTCCGTGGCAATAACAATAGTGCTAACAGAAGAACAACCCACACCAACAATAACGCATGCCACGCCAGTTCCGACGTTTGCAACCCCCGCACCAACACCAACACCGCAAGCAACAGGAACACCACAAATAACCATCAGCCAGACCTCGCTATTGGAAGAGCCGGGCATAGGCGACGAAGCAATGATCACAGTATCCCTTAAGAATACGGGAAACAGCATAGCCAGGAACGTTCAACTCACAGAACGCATACCGTCAAGCGTTTCAGTCTCTTATGTCGATGGTGCGGACAATGCTGGTGGACTGGTATCATGGAGTGGAGATTTGAATCCAGGGCAATCGCGCTCTATTCAACACACATTCAGGATTTTGGAAGCCAGGGACAGGTTCTTCACTGCAAAAGTTACTTACGAGGATGCGGAAGGTAATAAAAAGGAGACGTCCACAAATGTTTACATCACCACAGAAACCGCAGATGAGACATCATTAGACTCGGATGGTGATGGCTGGAGTGATGAGCGGGAGAAGAGCGCTGGCACCAATCCCTATTCTAAGGACACTGATAACGATGGGTTGTGGGATTCGCAAGACCCAAATCCGCTAGTGGCACAGAAGCCGGGACTACCGGGATTTGAA
>QNAG01000338.1 GCA_003641415.1 Candidatus Zixiibacteriota bacterium
AACGAATGTAGTCTATGAGCATAACCAGCTCGCTTATGTCATAAAAGCCGTCACCATCTACATCTCCCGGAGGTATAGGAATACAGTCCGGCAGAACCGTGACCATTCCGTCGAATATCTTAACAACATTTGTATCCAAGACAGGCACTACTACCGTATCAACCCAAATGGAGTCACAATCCGGACCTGGTGATACAACCCAATTTAAACAGACTTCATCAGCCCACTGCGTACACACAAAACAAGTCGTATCTAAAATGCTATCATAAACAATACCGATTGTCGTACCATCCGGTCGGGCAAAGCCAAAGTGATCCATTGGTCGAGCAATCAACACGTTGGCAATCTCCCCTTCGGGATCGACCGGATCAGCGAGGATGTCAAAGGGTATCTTGATCAGAGTTCCGCCTTGCTGAGGATGAGGAGGAACGCCCGGGATATATGGAGGTGAAATCATATTTGCTATCCCCACGACATTGATATCGTACCCCAATCCACCAAGCGAACGGGCTTCAACATACTGCCAACCGGAAATTAAAGTACCAGTTGTATCAAAAGCGGCAACATTGATCTCGTTGGTGTCAATCGTGAACCAATCCCACTCTTCGTATTCAGGTACCATAAGTGAATCGATACAGTCCGGCCCCGACCATGCCAGGCATTGCCAATAGAAAGTGTCGATAATTGTGCTGGACTCCATTTGAAAGGCAATTACATCCGGACGGTCAGTCATCAGCCAGAGCGCAAACCCAGCGACTGTGTCCACGTAGTTGTCCATCGAAATGAGTAACATTCCTTCATCGTCAGCTGTGGTGACAGTGGTATCGTGCATACGGATAATCAGTTCGGGTATCTGGGCCGTTACTGAACCGGCTACCATAACAACTGCAACCGCAACCGCCAAAATAAAGAAGCGATGCTTCAAGGGACCAAAATTCTCACGCATAGTATCCCTCCATGCTTTGGATAATGGTGAATTGCTATTTCCTGTCCCTTAACTCAGGTTACGATAAAACGACCCACTAAAAAAGAAGAAAAAATTGATGTATTTTATAGTACTGTAATAATTTAGTAAAATATTTCAGTTTGTCAAGACAAACAACGACTTCGGATAAATCGCAGATTATACTCTCACCTGTTGAGCCAGTGCAGATTTTCTGCACCCCTGTCTGAGAGAAAATGATAGTGGAGATGGTCTATCTCCTGACAATAACCATTGTTGATTATGACTTGAAAATGGTCGACAATACCGAGTTTCTCGGCGATTATCTTCACTTTGTTGTCCAGCATGGTAAGTATTTCTGAATCCGTTTCATAGAAATTATGAGATACTTCCTTCGGAATAATGAGCAAATGTACCTCTGCCCGGGGACGGTGATCGGCAATTACAATTACTTCATTATCTTCGTGAAATATTTTAGCCGGTAACTCACGATTTATTATGCGCTCGAAGACAGTTGACATATGACAATCATAAAGTAATGAGCCTTCAATGGCAATTTTAATCTTGGAGATATTACCGCAAAGACTATGATGCTACCGGTTTAGATATGGCACAGCCACTTAATAATACATTTTGGTCATTGCTCCCTCTTGCCAACAGCTCTCAATCATATTACATTTAGATATGGGTAGTAAATAAAAAACAAACATTACTGATATAGGAGGCGCAGCCTCATGTCCGGTCACTCAAAATGGGCAACAATCAAAAGGAAGAAGGGTAAAGCCGACGCCGAACGCGGTCGGATATTCACCCAACATATCAAGGAAATAACAATCGCGGCTCGTGAAGGTGGCGGTGATCCTGACGGCAACCCGAGGTTGAGGACAGCCATTGCGGCAGCCAAGGGATCGAACATGCCCAACGACAACATTAAGCGAGCTATCCTTAAAGGGACAGGCGAACTCCCTGGTGTGGTCTATGAATCTATCGTGTACGAAGGCTACGGCCCCGGAGGCGTGGCGCTCTATATGGAAGTAATGACCGACAACAGAAATCGCACCGTGTCCGAGATTCGACATTACCTGACCAAATATGGTGGAAATCTGGGCTCCAATGGTTGTGTGGCGTGGATGTTTCATAAGAAGGGTATCATTACCGTTGACATGGAAGCCTCCGACGAAGATACCCTGATGGAAATCGCGATGGACAGGGGAGCGGAAGACCTGACAGCCGACTCCGGATCGTTTGAGATCATCACTCCCCCTGAAGCGATCGACGATGTTCGCCAAGCGCTCGAAGACAAGGAGATTCCGATGGTCAGCGCTGTGGTAACTATGGAACCGGAAACATCAGTCAAGCTGGAAAAAGAGAACGAAGCGTCATCCATGCTCAAGCTGTATGAGTTGCTGGAGGAGCATGAAGATATTCAGAAGGTCTACTCCAACTTCGATATCGACGAAGCATTGCTGGAGAAGCTGGCATAAATAGGGCATTGCCCCATTTTCTTGCACGATGTGAAACAACTGAACCAAGCAGATCGAAAACGCTTTGGTTTCGACAGATTGTCAAGTTGCAGACAACTTGACGCCCAGAATACTTATCTCCCTCCGAACATCATCCCGAGCGGAGTCGAAGGACGGCGGACACAAGGTCCGCCGCTACGCGAAAAATGGTCAAGTTTGATCAACGTGACTAAGTCAAATCAATAATATACCGTCACCCCCCGATCCCTCAACGCAGG